>CAXMPE010000074.1:0-5919 GCA_964195245.1 uncultured Verrucomicrobiales bacterium
CTGCCGGGGCACTCATAGCCCTCTAACTCTCCGGTCCAGAAAAGCCGGAGTTGTGCACCCTTGACGGAATTGGTTCACTATCTTGACGGCACGATGTCTTTCGCGACATAAGGGAGGGACAATTGCAGGAACAACCGATTCCAATCCACCTCATAGTTGGGACCCCTTCCGTATGAGCAAGCTCGCCCAGCCGGGACTCGATCACGGGCCACCAGCGCTGACTGCGGACTCCCGCTACCTGAGAACTCACGATGGCGATTGCTACCAATGTCTGAACCCATCATCCGGATCGGGCTGCCACAAGACGTCCCACAAACCCAATAGCCATTTCTTCGCGGTGGCATCGCTCGTTGTAGATCAGCGTTTGCCGGAGGTGGGAGAAGCCGAGTTTCTCTTCCACACAAGCAAGCTATGAGCACAGTCGAGCAACTCCGGGTTGTTCCTCTCTTCTCCGATTTGCCTGAGGCAGATATCGAGCGTCTCTGTACGGATACTGAAGAGGTAGGTCTTGCCGCAGGAGAGCTTCTCTTTTCGGAAGGTGACCTAGGCGACCGCGCCTACGTAGTGCTCGATGGCCAGATTGAGATCGTAAAAGCCACAGTGGGCGGGGAGGTGTTGCTTGCCGTCCAGTCCGAAGGAATCGTCGGAGAGATGGCGCTACTCGAAGATGCGCCAAGGAACGCCAGTGTGAGAGCACGGTCCGAGACCCGATTGATGTCGATCAAGAAAGCTCGGCTCGACGAATTACTGACCTCTAGCCCGTCTGCGTCGCGAGCATTCTTTGAAGTGATGCTCGGGCGCTGGCGCGACACGCAATCCAGCCTGCAGCAGTCACAGCGAATGGCCCAATTGGGGACCCTGACGGCTGGGCTAGCGCATGAACTCAACAACCCAGCGGCCGCCGTCAATAGCAGCGCCGCCAGAGTCGCAGAGTTCATGATTCGTTACGGCAATGCCCGCGCGACGGTGGCATCCAGTCTCGACGCGGACTCTCTGGCCATAGTCGATAAGCTCCTTGACGGCCTGCACGCTAAACGGGGCAGCGGCAACCAACTCTCAACGCTCGACAAGGCTGATCTCGAGTACGAAATAGAGACGTGGCTTACGGATCGTGGCTTTGACCGAAGCTGGGAGTTGGCTCCCGGCCTCAGCGACGCCGGGATGAGCGTCGGCCAACTCTCGAGTATTGCCGATCTGGTGGACCGTCATAGCCTCCCGGCAATCATCGAACTGATAAGTGTGGCGCAAGAGCAACTATCGCTCGTCCGCCAGATCGAGGAGGGGACCCGCCGGATGTCAACTATTGTGAAGGCGCTCGAGTCCTACTCTTACCTAGATCAAGCACCTGTGCAGAACATCGACATCACCTCAGGTCTCGATGACACGCTGATGCTCATTGAACATCGGCTCGAAGAAATAGAGGTTGTCCGTGAGTACGCAGATACCTTGCCCGTGATCGAGGCGTTAGGTGGTGAGCTGAACCAGGTATGGAGCAACTTGATCGAGAATGCTGTTTACTCGATCGAAGAGACCGCGGTCGAAGCGGGCCGACTGACGGTGCGGGCTACTCCCAGCGACACCGGTGTGACTGTTGAAGTGGAAGACAACGGTTCTGGCATCCCTGAAGAAATCCGCCACAGAGTCTTCGACTCCTTCTTCACTACGAAGCCACCTGGCTCAGGCACGGGCCTCGGCCTAGATATCAGTCGCAATATTGTCATACAACATCACGGGGGGAACCTGTCGGTGGATTCCGAACCGGGAAAGACCACGTTCAAGGTGGAATTGCCGCTTCGGCTTCCCCGCAGTAGCAAATAACCGGCTCTCCACCTCTCCCCTCCCGTTCTGATATGCAGTTCGCCAACGACTCAGGTAACTTTTATCCGGAAGCAGAATACTTCCTCTGGAGGCTCGCAATCAGAGTTCGGTACAGCAGCTAATGACTTCAAAGGCCAACAACGCAAGAACGAACCGCAGGTGGATGAGACAGTGACTACTCGCACGGGTGTCTTTGATCCATACGTGACGCGCGTTGCCTCCGACTGGGACCAGAATGCGCCCGGTGAACTGTGGCAGTCGATCGACGGCTCCCTGGTCTTCGTTGATATTTCGGGTTTCACGAACCTTTCGGAGAAACTTGCCCGTCAGGGCCGGATCGGGGCAGAAGAACTGACATCGGTTCTCAGCCGAGTTTTCGGGAGCATGCTCGATGTTGCTTACTCCTGTGGGGGAAGCCTTCTCAAGTTCGGAGGAGACGCCCTGCTGCTCTTGTTCGACAACCCCGAGCATGTCAATAGTGCGGTGGGAGGCGCTGTGGCAATGCGGACTGCGCTGCGTGAGTCGGCCAAGATACCAACATCGGTAGGAAAGATTCCGTTACGCATGTCGGTGGGGGTGCACACCGGGCCGATCGACGTCTTCCTAGTAGGCGACTCCCATCGTGAATTGATTATCACCGGTCCGACAGCTTCGACGACTACCGAGATGGAGGCGGCCGCCGCCGCCGGCGAGATCGTCGTTTCCTCGGCGATCAAAGAGGCACTTCCTCCCGGCTACACGGGCGATGCGAAGGGTGTCGGCTGGATCCTACGAAAGCGATCGGTCCCCCTGTGGGCATGCGGGCCCATAGTTCGCCATCCAGTCACCGACGAGCAGATGGAGAGGTTTGTTCCTGTCGGGCTGAGAGCGAATCTACGCTCGGGGCTCCGTGAGTCGGAACACCGAGTCGCCACCGTCGGATTCCTCAAGTACAAGGGGATCGACGCCATGATGGACGACGGTGGTCCCGCACACGTTGCCGATGCCCTCGACGAGTTAGTAACGATTGTCCAGCGGGAAGCCGATATTGAGGGTGTCAGCTTTCTGGCTACCGACATCGACACCGACGGGGGAAAGATCATCCTGGTGGCGGGGGTACCCGGCACCCAAGAGGACGACGAGGGTCGGGTGCTACGGGCCGCTAGGAAAATCCTCGACGCCCGACCACAGCTTCCGATCCGAATAGGAGTGAACCGGGGCCACGTCTTCTCAGGCGATGTTGGTACCGCCTTTCGGAGTACCTATACGATCATGGGCGACACGGTGAATCTGGCGGCCAGGCTCATGGCAGCCGCCGATCCAGGTTCTCTCTACGCCTCTCCAGGGGTTATCGACCGCTCGACAACCATGTTTCGGACCGAGGCTCTAAAGCCCTTCTATGTCAAGGGCAAGGAAATGCCCGTCCAGGCCTTCGAACTGTTCGAAGAGACTGGGACCCGTCCTCCCGAGTCCAGCGATGAGTTGCCGTTCATGGGTCGAGATTCGCACCTGGAGACCCTGGTCGGTGAGTTGGATCTGGTCGAGAAGGAGTACGGCCGGTCCATCACAGTCTCGGGTGACACAGGTATGGGCAAGACCCGATTGCTTCAGGAACTGCGGTCCCGCACGGAGACCGTCCGTTGGTTCACAGTCCGAGGTGAGCCGCACGGCAAGGACAATGCCTATTTCGCTCTCCGCGATCCGCTACGAGCATTGCTCGGCATCGAGCGAGGTTCACAGTCCGAAATGGTGACAGCGTTCAGAGAGGCAGTATTGTCCAATGCTCCCGAACTCGCCCCGTTTGCACCGTTGCTCGCCAACGCTGCTCAACTCGACATGGACGACACACCGGAGACCGCCGTAATTGAGCCGCGCTTTCGCCCCGGCCGGACCGTCGACACCCTTGTGGAACTCTTCGGGGTCATGTTCAATGGGACCACGGTGTTGGCTTTTGACGACGGCCACTGGCTGGATGAGGGGTCGGTGGCGCTCGTACGCAAGCTGGCCGACATCGCAAAAAACCACCCATGGATGGTGCTGGTGGCAGCTCGCACGGAAGGTTCGGACCTCGAACCTGTCGGCTTGGAAGTAACGATCGAACCATTGGAACCGCAGGACTCTCGAGCGATCGTTGTGGAGAGCACTCGCAGCGCCCCGGTCCGGCCTGCGGACGTGGACAACATTGTATCCCGGGCGGGCGGCAACCCCCTGTTCCTTTCCGAGATCATCAAACTGATCCGTGAGACCGGCCAGGCCTCCGACCTGCCCGATTCGCTCGACTCGGTGGTGTCCTCCCAAATCGACCAATTGCCACCACTTACGAAGCAGGTTCTTCGGTACTCTTCTGTGCTTGGGCTCAGCTTCCGTCGGGAGGTCCTCAATGAACTACTCGCACCCGAGGGGCTGGAGCTCGACCAGGCTACTCGCCTTGAACTTACTCGCTACATCGAGCCCGACAGCCCAAGTCGCTGGCGGTTCCGGCACGCCGTCGTTCACGACATTACCTATCAAGGCCTCTCCTACCGGCGGCGCCGGCAGCTACACACCCGTGCGGGCAATGTCATCGAGCGCCTAGCCGGAGATGATCCTGAATCTGTGGCTGAGTTTCTCTCCACCCATTTTTCTGAAGGCGGGGAGCATCAGAAGGCTTGGCGCTATGCAGTGATTGCTGGCGATCGGGCCAAAAGCGGTTATGCCAACACTGAGGCGGCAAACCATTACAGAGTGGCCTCCACCGTGGTTCGCAACCTACCCGATATCGATGCGGTAGAGGTTGCCCGCATTTACGAGTCTCTCGGCAACGTCAGCGAGGTCGCTGGCTTTTTCGACGAGGCCGACAGCGCCTACGCCAGCGCCCGGAGACTCCTTCCCGATGATCGGCAGGCACAAGGCCGCTTGATGTCAAAGCAGGGTCTCATTCGGGAGAAGGCCGGTAAACTTTCGGTGGCGCTCTCTTGGTTCCGTCGGGGACTCAACGCTGCCGATGACAGCCCAGGAGATGCTCAGGCCGAACTCTCCGTTGCCTACGGGGGAATCCGGTTCCGGCAGGGAAAGTTCCAACAGGCGATCGATTGGTGCGCTAGAGCACTGGACGACACCGGGGCAACGGATGAACAACGCGCCCATGCCTTCCACCTCCTCGTAACTGCCTACGGCCATATAGGTTCGCAAGAGGCGATTGAGGCGGGTGCGCAAGCGGTCGAGATCTACGAGCGCATCGGCGATCTCGTCGGGCTCGGAAACGTGCTCAATAACCTCGGCGTGAACGCCTTCTACCGGGGTAACTGGGACGAATCGACAGACTTCCACAACCGAGCCGGGGAGGCTCGGCGCCAGGCCGGACATGTTGTCGGCGCTGCAGCCTCGGTGAACAACCTGGCAGAGATTTACTGCGACCAGGGCAAGCTCGACAAAGCCGAGAGTGGTTTCCGTGATGCTCTGTATGTGTTCAAGAGCAGCCAGTTTCCCGTAGGCGTCGCGCTCGCCTCAGCCAATCTCGGTCGCACCCTCACCAGGATGGGGGAACTAGATGAGGCATGGACACATCTCGAGCACAGCCGGAGCATGTTTGAGGAGATGGGCGCTCAGGCCTTCATCGATGAGACGGACGTGAAGATCGCCGAGTTCCTGTTGTTCTCCCATCGGCGAGAGGAAGCGGCAGCTCTCGCCGAGACGGCCCTTACCTCTATGGAACACGATGAGTCCACGTTGAGAGCTCGCAGCGCCCTCCACCGTGTCCTCGGCTACTGCGCCGCTGCGAGCGATCAGAGCGAAGAAGCAGAAACGGAGTTCAGAACCAGTCTCGACCTTGCCGAGCAGGGCGAAGCGCTGTTCGAACAAGCAAGCACCTACGGGGCCATGGCCCGGATCCTCCGTGATCAACAACAGGCCTCAGAGTGGACCGATCACCAAGCCGAAATGTTCGAGCAGCTGGGGGTCATTGCGACGCCTGTGGTCCCGATTACCGCGATGTGACCGGGACTACCACTGGGCTATTTCAACAGGATCGGTGCCGAGTACTCGTACAGACTGCCATTGACTGTGAAGTAGAGGATGTAAGAGCCCGGAGCTAGTTCAGGTTCCTGGTTGAGGTTGTAGATATACCCTTTGAGCTTCGGGTCG
>CAXMPE010000075.1:0-6404 GCA_964195245.1 uncultured Verrucomicrobiales bacterium
GAGAATGCCAAACATCTCGTCTGGCAACTTCAGATCCTCCGGCGAAAAAGCGTCCATCATCTCGGCTCCAATTCGCCACAACGACAGCTTGGCCATGCCCGCGAAGTTGGATACCAGGGCCCCTTCCCACAAGAAGACGAAGGCCAGCCCGACCAGAGTTGACCGAGAAATCAGCAGGCCAACGAGAACGAAAGTGGCAGCGTACGCAGTCGTTGTGGTGAGTGCGCCTGCAACCAAAGGCGGAATGACGGCCATCTCTCCACCCAAGGCGGAGTAAGTAATCCCAAGACTCACCGACGAGAGAAGGGCGAACACTCCCGACCCGACCACCGCGGCCATTACCTTCGCCCCGGCGATGGTCAGTCGACTGATCGGTCGGAGCACAAGAAAGGACATTGTTTGATCTCGCTTCTCGTCTCCTAGCGCTCCGCCAGACACCATGATCGCTAGGAGCGGCAATAGAAGTGTCATCATCATTGGAGTGCCAATCATGATCAGCTCTCCGAGGTCGTTGGAGCCAACCACCATCATCAATGATGGAACCAAGGCAACTAGCGTCAGGGCGATAAAGCGTCGGCCTCCAAGAAGCTGGCGGAGCGTCACAGTGAAGATGGCAAGAAATGCGGTCACGTTCTCCCCCTCACCAAGTACCGGAACACACTCTCAAGCGACTGATCGAAGGGCTCGAAGCGCGTGACTGCCACGCCGGCGGCAATGGCCGACGAGGGAAGAGCGCGACCTAGGGCGTCAAGATCAGTGGTCTGGAGGTCCGCTCCCTTTGCGTCGATATCCACTGCTTGAACCAACCCATCTGATAGCAACCGAGCCGTAAGCTTCCTGATCTCAGTCGATTCGAGCCTGACCCTAAGAGGTATGTACGACATGGCGGAACGAATCGCGGCCACCGGTCCTGCAGCAGCCAGACGACCGTCTACAACAGCGATCACTCGACTGCTCATCCGCTCAACTTCTGAGAGAACATGGGATGAGACAATGATGGTGTGGCCCAAATCTGCGAGTTCGTGGAAGAGTGAAATCAGCTTGGCTCGCTGGACAGGGTCCGTGCCGTTAAGGGGCTCATCAAGGATAAGTATTTCGGGGCTCGTCACCAGAGCGGCAGCTACCTTGGTTCGCTGTCTCATGCCCTTGGAGTATTCGCCGATCTTACGGTCGGCAGCGTAGGTCATCTCTACGCGAGCGATCGCTGAATCAACAGCTGGCCGGACACCAGTCACTCCGCTCAGCTTGGCGGAGTAGGCCACGAACTCCCGAGCTGTCAGGTGGGGGTACACGGCGTCGTCTTCGGGAACCAGGCTTATCTTGCCAAACACGTCTGTGGCCTTGCGAGGATTCTCCCCAAGGACCGCGACATCACCATCCGACGGCCGGGTTAGGCCGGTGACCATTCTGAGAAGTGTGGTCTTTCCCGCTCCGTTCGGCCCGAGAAGGCCGGTGATGCCGGGGCCAAACGAGCACGAGACTCCAGATACCGCAACCTTCTGGCCGAACCACTTAGAGAGTTCGGTCACTTCGATTGTTGGGTTCGCTACGAATGCGGGATCGACAGGGTTCATCGGCCGAGCTCCTTCTTGTACTTCCACATCGCCAACCCAGCAGTCACTACCGCTACCGACCCAATGACCACAGCACCACTCCAGATCGGCATGTCAGCGAGCAGCACCGCTCTTCCGACCCCGTTGTCCGTAGCAGTTGTGTTCAGTAGCCAGTCACGCGTTGCAAGCAGGTTCTCGATGGGGCTAAGTAGCACCAGGACACGGCTTCCGATTCCCGTTCCGGCCTCGCTCACGAACTCGGTGAAGCCGTCGAGCACCAGCATCGCGACCATGAACATACCGGTGGCAGCGCCTGAGCGCTTCGCCCACAGAGACACAAGCATGACCGGCGACACGAACGCCAAACTCAAGGCCAAGATCGTTCCAGCCAGTGAGGGCACATGTCTGGCCATGGCGCCAACACCCACAAAGATCCCGTCGGGGTGAAGGGCAGCTTGGCCGGCAAAAAGTAGTCCGAGCGGCACGGCGACAAATAGCATCACCAGCAGAGCGGTACCGCCAATGCGCCCCAACAGGTAGTCCCGAGCTCGTACCGGCCGGGATCGGTAGATGTTCAAGACACCATCCCGCCGGTCGGGGATCAGCGCCGTGGGCCCAACAAACGCTGTGAAGAGCAAGGAGAGCAGCACAACGGTTTCTAGCAAGTCACGGCTACCGGAGAGTGGATCGGCTCCGGACGCGAACGGCGAACTGCCGGAAAAGAACATGATGATGAGAGTTACCAGAGCCGGGAAGGTCGTCCCAGCAACCAACGCCCAAGGGACGATCTTCGAACGGCCACGGCGCCGGAGGCCCAATGCTCGTCTCATGGTGTCCAACGCGATAGATCTGACCAACGCGAACGAACCCTCTAGTTCCCCTTCGAAGGGCTTGTATCCAACGTCATACACCCGGCCTTCATTCGATGTCATGTCGTCTCCCCTTCCGCGAGGAAGACGTCCTCTAGCGAAGTTCTCTTTGATTTCAGGCTGCGAACACCAGCTCGTGCTGACACGAGTGCGTCCATGACCAGACTGTGGGGGTCCTCCCCAGCAAGCCGTACCTCTAGCACCGATCCAGATTGGCTGACCTGAGCCCCGCGAGTCGACAGCTCACTAATCACAGGACCAGTGTCTCCAAACACCTCCAACTGAATAACTGCGCTGTCGATCAGAGCTTCAAGAGCGGAGCTGCGGAGCAACTTGCCTCCATCAAGCATGACTACCCAGTTACAAACTGCCTCAATGTCGGTGAGCACGTGGCTCGAAACGACTGTGTTAATGCCAAAAGAGCCCAGTCGAGCGATGAGAGCCAGCATCTCGTCGCGACCTTCGGGATCCAATCCGGCAGTGGGCTCGTCAAGGAACACCAAGTCAGGGTCATGAACAATGGCTTGAGCGAGCATCACCCGCTGCTTCATGCCGGTTGAGAATTCTCGGATATGCCTGAACCGTTCCTCGTGCAGGCCGGTGAGTGTGAGGATCTCAGATGCTCGTTGACGGGCGTCATTGTTTGAAATGCCGGCCAGCTGCGCTGCGTATATCAAGAAGTCGGCGGCTGTCTGGTCCAGCGGAAGCGCAGTGCGCTCGGACATGTAGCCAACCCTGCGCCGCACTGCCATGAGGTTCTCGCGAACGGGTAGGCCGAACAGCGAGGCCGACCCTTGTGTTGGCGTCAATATCCCAAGGAGGTTCTGGATCAGGGTGCTCTTGCCGGCACCATTCGCGCCCACAAGCCCTATCTGGCCTGAAGGGATTTCAGCAGTGATATCGGTGAGGGCCACCTGACTGCCGTACGCGTGGTGGAGGCCTTGGAGGGAAATAAGCGAATCGTTCACGAAGAGAACCCTACGCCTGCGGCCCGAGCTGTGCCATTGGGGTTACCCCTACTCATACCCTGACCCTCTAGGGGCCGCGCTCTGGCCGACCTGAGCCAGCAGAGTCGAGTACGGTTCCTCGCGTGGCTGACTTCGGTACCTACCTCGACTACGACGCCGTCGGCCTTGCCGGCCTGATAGACGAAGGACAAGTAACTCCTCTTGAGGTTGTCGACGCCGCTATCGAGCAAGTGGAAGCGCACGACCAAACGCTAAACGCTGTGGTTCGTACCCAATTCGAAAAGGCGAGAGAAAAGGCGAGAGCACCACAGGTGGAGGGACCATTTTCGGGCGTGCCCCTACTGGTGAAGGACCTCAACTTGGTCGAAGGTGAACAATCGGCGCTCGGCTCAGTGTTCTTCAGAGATTTCGTTTCACCGGTGACCTCCGAGTACATGCAGCGGACTCTTGGCGCCGGCTTCATCTCAATCGGACGGACCAACACGCCCGAGTTTGGGCTGCTGCCCACCACCGAGGCGCCGGTCTACGGAGCTGCCAAGAACCCCTGGAATCTCGACTACTCAACGGGAGGATCCAGCGGAGGATCGGGAGCAGCTGTTGCCGCCCGGCTAGTGCCTCTCGCAACCGCCAGTGACGGAGGCGGGTCCATCCGTATCCCAGCGTCGGCCTGCGGTGTATTCGGCCTCAAGCCCAGCCGGGGAAGGAACCCGAGATTCCCGATTGGGGCTGCCGATTACCTGACCACGGATCTCGCCCTTTCGATCTCTGTCCGTGATTCCGCCCACTTCCTCGACGCGATTCATGGAGCCCTCCCTGGAGCTGTATACAGCGCACCTCGTCCTTCCGGTACGTTTGCGGCGGCTGCTGAGCGAGATCCAAAGAGGCTCAAAGTCGGATTCTCGACCACTGACTTCTACGGTAAAGAAGTCCACTCGGACTGTGCCGAGGCAGTCCACCAGACAGCAACGCTTCTCGATGAACTTGGCCACGAGGTGGAAGAGGCGAACATGGACATCGACGGGTCTGCGATGGCAGAAGCTTTCGTCGATGTGTGGGGGGCGCTCGGAAGCGGCATCTTTGAACTCGTCCTAACCGAAGCAAACAAGACGACGGCTGGAAGGATCCTGCGAGCGACCCTGGGTGACGTTCGGGCTATGAGAGCGATCGCCATGATGGAATCTCGAAAGGCCAAGAAGCCAGCGTTCGAGAAGTTCACCGTAGATCTCATCGAACGGGCAATGAGAAAGTCCTCGGCGAGCTACGAAGGAGCGAAGAGCACCCTTGGAGCCGCTGCTCGCACCGCTGGCGAGTATCTCCAGACGTACGACGTCGCCCTCTCTCCTGTCCTGGGCAGACCTCCGTTGCCTCTCGGCGCGGTCGACCAGACTCAGCCCTGGGAACTCCTTCTGGAAGAACTCGTTGAGTATGTCGCGTTCACTCCTCTGGCTAACTTCGGGGGCATGCCAGCTATGTCAGTCCCTCTTCACTGGAACGACTCAGGCCTACCCATCGGCTCCCACTTCATGGCTTCGCAGTTTGACGAGGAGACACTTCTTTCGCTTGCCGGCCAGCTTGAGCGCGCCAACCCGTGGCGGGACAAGGTGCCGCCTGTCCGCGGTTGACAGCCCCAACCCAGACCTAGGCTGTAGCCATGATCGACGACGAACAGCTCCGCACCGACATACGCCGCCTCGGCCAGCAATTGGGTGAAACTCTGGTGGACCAACACGGGCAGCAAACCCTGGACCTCGTTGAGAAGATCCGGGCCCTGAACAAACAGGTGCGCAGTGAAGGTGCCGATCCCGCCGTTCTCTCCGACCTTCTATCTCAACAGGATCTCCCAACCGCCGTATTGCTAGTACGAGCCTTCACCACCTACTTCCGGCTGGCAAACGTTGCAGAGCAGACACACCGAGTCGACGACCTTGCTGCAAGGACACCGGGCGAACACGAGTGGCTGGTTGCTGCAGTCGACAGGATCCTCGCAGCCGACCTTCCCCAAGAACTCATCGAGGACGTAGCCAACAGGCTCGAACACCGGCCCACCTTCACAGCCCATCCCACCGAAGCGGCTCGCAAGTCCATTCTCGTGAAACTGCGGGAGATGGCCGAGCTATTGGAAAAGCGGCTGGACACCCGCACCACAGCTTCTCAGATCGCTCGAATAGACCGTCGAACGAGCGAGATCGTGCATCTCATTTGGCAGACCGACGAACTTCGGCTGCAACGACCCACTCCGCTCGACGAAGCAAGATCGGCGATGTTCTACCTCGATCTACTCTTCTCAGATGTGGTTAGCGACCTCAACGATGACCTTGATACACAACTCGCTCGGCTGGGCGTACGACTCAGCCCCGACGCCACTCCACTCAGGTTCGGAAACTGGGTAGGCGGGGATCGGGACGGGAATCCATACGTCACACCCGAACTCACAACCCAGATCTTGGAGTTGCAGCATGATCACGGGATTCGAGGCCTCGTTCGAGCCGTCGAACGACTCGCCGCTCAGCTGTCCATGTCAGACAGGATTGTGGGGGTCAGTGAGGAGCTGCAAGAAAGCCTAGATCGGGATTCAATAGCGCTCCCCAGCATTGTTGATCGCTTCGGGGTCCTCAACGCCGAGGAGCCCTACCGCTACAAGTGTGCCTTCATCCACGCAAAGCTTCAACGAACGCGGCAGCGGATCCTGACCGGTGCTGCGGCTCGCAAGGGGGTTGAGTACCTCGAAGCTTCAGAGTTGCTCGAAGAGCTAGATCTGATGGACCGCTCCTTGCGGGCTCACCGAGGGACCTCAGCGGCCGACGGCCCGCTCCGACGCCTGCGCGGCCTGGTCAAGGCCTTCGGTTTCCACCTTGCCATCATGGACATTCGAGAACACGCTGAACGGCACCACGATGCGCTGGCGGTACTCTTTGAACGGACCGGGGTCGAGTACGCGGCCCTGCAAGGAGCCGAACGCCAGACGATCCTTGCTCAGGAGCTCAAGTCCAGCCGCCCCCTCCACTCTGCGGCTC
>CAXMPE010000076.1:0-4401 GCA_964195245.1 uncultured Verrucomicrobiales bacterium
GCCAAGTCAGCGACCGAAGTGATTCCCGTCTCTTTGAAAGAGACTTGGAGTGTTGCCGATCGCTCGAATATCTGAGCGATATTGGTCATGTTGATACCCTCTTCACGTGGCGTGAGTCCGCGTGGGACCCAAGACACTGCAAAGTCTGCTGCCCCTGAACCCAGCGCAGTGGCTGGGACAATGTCGAACCCGCCTTCTGCGATCGTCACGTCTAGGCCGAGGTCCTCGTAGTAGCCCTGGTCCAGCGCGGCGTAATAGCCGGCGAACTGGGCCTGGCTGAACCACTGCAGTTGCAGGGTGATCGGTGTAAGAGCCTCTGGCTCGTCGGTGCTGTCAGTCTCTCCCGAGCCGCAAGCGGCGGTGATCATGCTGAGTGCGATGATCGCTGCGAGTAGCGTTCTGATCCTGCGATGTTTCATATGTTCTCCTTTTTCTGCTCTTCTATTTACATCAAGTCTGGTTGGGCACGCCACGGCACTAACCGCCGCTCAAGGACCACTACAAGTAGGTAGAGTCCCATACCCATCAGGGTTCCAGCTAGGACTGCCGCCCAAGCTGCTGCGTACCGGGCGAGCCCGGCACTTTGGACAATAACCGGACCGAGAGCGTCTTGTCGGCCTCCGAAGTATTCTGCGACGATTGCCCCAATGACTGCCAACGCAGCAGCAATGCGGAGCGAAGTGAATAGGTAGGGGAGCGCGTTGGGGATCCGTACCCGCCTCAGTGTCTCCCATCGCCCTGCTGCGTAGGAGGCCATTAGATCCAGTTGTCCTTGAGCGACGTCAGTGAGCCCACGGGTCGTGTTCACAAAGACCGGGAAGAACACAAGTAGCACCACCACGGCTTGGTTTGAGTGCGGCGACGTAAGGCCGAGCCAGTAATTGAAGATTGGAGCCAGCGCGACGATTGGAATGGCGTTCACCGCCACGGCCAAGGGTGTGAGCGTCTCGTTGATGACTCTGAATTGCGACACCAACATCGCTGCGAAGATTCCGAGGATAACTCCGCCAATCAGCCCTGTTACCACGATGTAACCGGTCGCTTGAGACGCTGTGAGGACCGTCTCCCAATCCTCGGTAAGTTTGCCGAGGATTTCCGAAGGGGGCGGCAAGACGAAGCCCTTGGGATTGAAGAGCCTCAATGACCCTTCCCAAAGGACCAGGCCAACGCCGCCCACGACGATTGGTGGAGCCGCTGCACGGAGCCGGTCGGTTATCACTGGGCTTCCTCAATAGCCCGCAGGGCTTCGCGAACCTCGGTCACTTTGGAGAAGAACTCGGGGTCCTCTCTCGTATCAAAGGACCGTTCGCCAAGCTCTACTGGAATATCGGCAACAATTCTTCCGGGGCGTGGCGACATGACAAGTACGCGCTGGGACAAGAAGACGGCCTCAGGAATGGAGTGGGTAACAAAGACGATCGTGGTGTGTGTGTCCCCCCAGATTCGCAGTAGCTCATTCTGCATATGCTCTCTAGTCATCTCATCGAGCGCGCCGAAGGGTTCGTCCATCAGCAGGATCGGTGGCTTGAATGCGAGAGCTCGTCCGATGGCGACTCGTTGCTGCATCCCGCCAGAGAGCTGATTTGGAAAGTGGTCGGCGAAGTCTCCAAGTTGCACCAGGTCGAGCATTTCCTGGGACCGCTCCGCACGTTGGCTCTTGGACCATCCCAGGAGTTCAAGTGGTAGCTCTATGTTCTTTGCGACGGTTCGCCATTCAAAGAGGCTCGCTCTTTGGAACGCCATCCCGTACTCGCGGTCGCGTCGAGCCATATCCGCTGGCTTCCCGTTGAGGAGTACTTCTCCGCTGGTTGGGGGGACCAACCCGGCCATGAGCCTGAGCAAGGTGGACTTGCCACACCCCGAGGGCCCAATGAGGGACACGAAACCACCGGATCGTACGGTGATGTTGATGTCGTCGAGCGCAACTACCTGGTTGGGCTTGCCCTTGCTAAATACTTTGTTCGCTGAGCGGGTCTCTACGGCCGCTTGTAATTCGGGAGGGGAAGTCATGGTGCAGGACTTTCTTGGGATCGGGAGCCGAGGGCGTAGCGTTCAAGTCCGGCGATGATCACGAATGCCACCATCCCCAGCAGCGCAGCGCCAGCCACCGAGGCGTAGAGTCGTTCGGGTCCGGTGGTATAGCGGGAGGAGAAGTCGAGGATGAGGCGACCTATACCTCCGTTGACGCCAGAGGAGATTTCGCCAACGATGGCCCCGACAATGCTCACGGATGCAGCCAACTTGAAGGCAGCGAACAGGTAGGGCAACGCGGCAGGGAAACGGAGCTTGAACAGGGTTTGGCTCTTCTTCGACGCATACGACTCCATAAGCTCGATTGACTCGGGGGAAGGGGATTGGAGACCCTTTAGCCCGTTGACGGCGACCGGAAAGAACGTGAGGAAGGTAGCGATGATGGAGACCGACATCCAGTCCTGCCACTCAAACGGCAGCCAGTCCATGCTCGTCTTGCCCCACAAAACGATGATGGGAGCAATGGCAACGAGCGGGACGGTCTGAGAAACAATGATGTAGGGCATCAAGCCCCGTTCATTTCGCTGGGACTGCAACATCAGCACAGCAAAGGCCAGCCCCAGCACGATGCCGGCTGCGAAGCCGAATATGGCTTCACGGGCGGTGAACATTGAGGCCGAGAATATGAATCCGCCTAGAGTCTTGTCACTGTTGCGCTGAGGTGGGTGGCTGAATTCACTGAGAATGGCGCCGATTGGCGGCATGATGAGATCGTTGGTTGCTGGCAGGAAGGACCCGACCACCGGCCAGTCTCGTTGAGCGTCATCTATCGATGTTCCAAACGCTTTGTAGCCTGTGTACATACCGCCCAGAAGCGCTACAAAGGCCACGAAGACGAGCGCTCGACGGACCGTTGCTTTGGCCCGTTGGGTCCGTTCGTACTTGGCGACCTCGGCCTTGAGTTGAGCGTCGTCCTGCTTCGTCTCGGTCACGTGTTCGAGGTCATCCGTTGATCGCTGGGATGATGGTGTCCCCGTACGCTCTGAGCGTCTCTTCCTTGCCGTCGTGTTGCAGGTAGATGGAGAACTGGTCCACGCCAAGGTCTCTGAGTTCTTCGAGACGAGCGATGTGTTGTTCTGCTGGCCCCAGGAGGCAGAAGCGATCGATGAGCTCGTCCGTGACGAACTCCACATGGTCGCTGTCGGAGCTCCCATGTTGCGCGTAGTCGTACCCCTTGCGGTTTTCGATGTATGCGGTGAGCTCAGGCGGCACGAAGCCACCGCCGTCGTCACCGTAACGGTCGACAAGATCCGCTACATGGTTGCCCACCATTCCACCGAACCATCGGACTTGGTCACGTTGATGTGCGATGTCGTCGCCAACATAGGCAGGAGCGGCTACACACATGTAGAGATCGTCTGGGTTGCGTCCAGCATCTGAAGCAGCGGTTCGAACAGCCTCGATCATGTACTTCGTGAGGTACGGATCGGCGAGCTGCAGTATGAACCCGTCCGCGACTTGCCCCGTCATGGCCAGTGTCTTGGGCCCGTACGCCGCAACAAGAACAGGCACTCGAGTCTTCTCTGCCCACGGGAACTCAACAGTCACACCGTTGTACTCGACCGGGTCTCCTTCAGCAAGCGAACGGATCACGCTAACTGACTCTCTCAACTCAGCTAGACCTCGGGGCTTCTTCCCGATCACGCGTACGGCGGAGTCCCCTCGACCGATGCCGACGATGGTCCTTTCACCGTACATCTCGTTGAGAGTGGCGAAGTGGCTGGCCGTGACGGTCATGTCCCGCGTCCATGGGTTGGTAACCATGGGGCCAACGATCATGTTCTCGGTCTTGGCCAGCATCTGGGAGAAGATCACATAGGGTTCTTGCCACAGGACGTGGCTGTCAAAACCCCATCCGTACTTGAATCCCGCTTCTTCAGCTTTCACCGTGAGGTCGATGACCGTCTGTGCTGGGGGGTCAAGCTGGAATACGACGCCGAAGTCCATGGTGTCTCCTGTTCTAGTCGTTTTGAGGGAAGCCCAAATCTACTGAGCTTGACGCCGGATCGGGCCATCTGCTGGTGATTACTTTTGCTTTGGTGAAGAAATGGATGCCTTCGGGCCCGTACATATGTGTGTCTCCGAACAGCGAGTCACCCCAGCCCCCGAACGAATGTGAAGCTACAGGGACAGGGATAGGCACATTGATGCCCACCATGCCTACCTCAACGTCGATCTGGAATTGACGGGCCGCGCCTCCATCTCGCGTGAAGATGGCAGTGCCGTTTCCGTAGCTATTGGAGTTGATCAGGGCGAGGGCCTCTTCATATGTATCGACTCGGACCACGCCGAGCACGGGTCCAAAGATTTCCTGGTCGTAGCAAGCCATTCCCGGAGTGACGTTGTCGAGTAGTGATGGTGAGAGGAAGT
>CAXMPE010000077.1:0-15924 GCA_964195245.1 uncultured Verrucomicrobiales bacterium
GCACCCTGGCTTCTTGTCAACCTTGGCCTTGCCTTTGCGGTGGTTCTCACACTTGGCCAATTCGAGTCGATCATCGAGCAAGCCCCAATTCTTGCCATCCTCATGCCCGTGGTTGCCCTCCTTGGCGGCAATGCTGGAGCCCAGAGTTTGGCTGTGACCATCCGGGCGCTCTCTACTGATGATGTCCCCCGCTCTGAGATCAGCGGTATCTTGGGCCGTCAGGCATCGATCGGCACGGCCAACGGCATACTCATCGGTGCGGCTGCGGGGCTTACCGCTGCCGGATTCACGGCGCTGCGTTCCGGCATCGCGTTCTCCCCGACAACCATCGGTCTCATCGTGGCGTTGGCGGCGTTCGCCAATCTCGTTGTGGCGACAGTATCGGGATCTGCCATCCCGCTGATCTTCAGAGCGCTCGGCCTTGACCCAGCGCTAGCGTCAAACATCTTCCTCACCCTCATCACCGACCTAGTGGGATTCGCGGGATTCTTGGCTGTGGGAGCCCTCTTGCTTCCCAGCCTTACGGGCTAACGGAACTCAGGCAGTCAGGACTTCGGGGCCCTCGGGCCCTAGGTAGATCGTATGCTCGGTCTGGGCAACCATCACACCCTGCTCCTCAACGAGAGGTGGGTAGCGCAGCAGCGCCTTCTGGCGAGCAAGTTTGTTGATGGTGCGCTCCAGGACTATTGGGTCGTGATCTGTGAAATAGCGGCGGGCAATGGGGAGGCCGTTCCAAGACAAGATGTCCGCCAGCAACGCCGCGTCGTATCCCTTCTCGCGTTTGGGAGGTTCCACCATCATGAACACCTCGGACTTACCTTGCTCAAAGACGTATCCCTCTCCCGTGCAGGAGAACGGTTCGATAGCAAAGACCATGCCTGTCCTCAGCAGCGGACCGCCTCCCTCAGCAGAGTTCGGAATCGCAGGCAAGGTGTGGACTTTCCAACGTCCAAGGCCATGGCCCGTCAGGTTTCTGATCGGTTGGAAACCGGCTGCAACAATCTTTCTCTCGATGACGGCACCTATTGTTCCCGTGGGCACCCCATCTTTCACCTGCTTTATGGCGGCGCCAAGCGCTTCATCGGAAGCTTGGATGAGTGAAACCCATCGACCATCGTTAGAGAGATCGACCGTGGCAGCAGTGTCGACGACGTACCCATCGATATGGGCGCCAATGTCAATCTTGACGCAGTCACCCTCCTCATACACTGTCGTATCTTTGGGGGACGTGCAGTAGTGAGCAGCGGTCGAGTTGCGCGACGACTGAGCCGGGAATCCAGGCTCAGCCCCTCGCTCTCGAATCATATCCTCAACCGTCTCGAGGACGACCCGCATCTCGACGCCGGGAGCAATGGCGGTCTTAGCCCATTCCCTCACATCGGAAATGATGCGACCAGCGCGACGGAAACAGTCAATCTCATATTCGTTAAACGGTTGATTCACGGGCGAGATGATAGGGAGGATCCCTAGCTCAGCGAAAGCTCTTCGTGAACCCGGCGATCAAAGAGCGCTCCCAACTCGGTGCTCACCGGACCAACCTCCCATCGGAGATCATCAAGGGCTACAACTGGGCCCACCTCACGTGCGGTACTCAAGATGAATACCTCGCTTGCCTCGTGCAGAGCCGATCGATCGAAGACACCCGTCTCAACAGTCATGCCAGCGTCTTGAGCGGTTTCGACCACGTACTGGCGTGTGATCGAGTCAAGGATCCCCAACTCCAAGGATGGGAACTCAATGACCCCATTTCTGACCCAGCCGACTGAGGAGCGAGGACACTCGAGGACCACGCCACCGAGTGACAGCAGGAGGGTGTCGTCGAAGCCCAGTTTCTTAGCCGCAAAAAGCGCTGTCATGTTTGGTGCGTAGGACAAACTCTTGACTCCTGAGAGAACCCACTCCGCCCCCGCGGGCTGCCAGTGAGCCACAGTCGTCGACAACCGCATCGTTGCTGGGAAAGTTGGGACAGCAACCTCTTGGACCACAGTTCTGGGAACAGGATCGACACCTTCGTCACCAGGCGTGCACAACACACGCACCAGGCAGTCGCCGCCCTCTCGAGCTGTCGTCTCCATCCACGATCGGATGTCCTCTAGGTGCGTGATCGGAATATCCATCGAGGCCGCAGACGACGCAAGGCGAGCGAGGTGACGCTCGATCCCAAAGATTCGACCCTGGTAGGCGCGCGCGACTTCAAACACGCCCATGCCGCGGGTGAACCCCATATCCATCGCAGAAATCATTCCATCGGAGGTTCCTACCCCGTCGATCATCATGAGGTGCCCCCGCGGTAACGATTCGTGATGGGGAGACGTCGATCCTTGCCGAAGGCTTTGGCGGTGATCCTCACTCCTGGAGCAGCTTGTCGGCGTTTGTACTCGTTCCGATCAACGAGCCCACAGATTCTCCGAACAATGTCGATGTCGAATCCTTCGTCAGCGATCGAAGCAACCGACCGGTCATCCTCCACGTACCGCTCCAAAATCGCGTCGAGCAACTCGTACGGAGGCAAACTGTCGGAGTCCATCTGGTCTGGTCGAAGCTCAGCTGACGGAGGCTTGGAGATAGTGTTGTTCGGGATCATCTCTCCGTTGCGGTTTCGCCATCTCGCCAAGCGATAGACATCCATCTTGAACACGTCCTTCAGGACGGAAAACCCCCCAGCCATATCGCCGTATAGGGTCGCGTAGCCGACGGCCACCTCCGACTTGTTGCCAGTTGTGACCACCATTGGGCCGAACTTGTTGGAAACCGCCATGAGCAATACTCCTCGAATCCGGGCCTGAACATTCTCCTCAGCAACGTTGAACTCCGTGCCCTCGAACACGTCGCTGAGCGCTGTTTGGAACTCACCGAAGAGCTCTCCGATCGCAATCTCGTCCAGTCGGATACCGAAATTTTCAGCAAGACTCCGCGAATCAGAAACTGAGTGCTCCGAAGAGAACCCTGAAGGCATCGTGATCCCGCGCACCGCATCAGCACCGAGCGCATCAACAGCAATGGCTGCTGTTACAGCCGAGTCGATACCTCCCGACAGCCCAATGACCACTTCGGTAAACCCGTTCTTGCCCACGTAGTCACGTAACCCCAGCACAAGTGCCGTGTACATTTCCTCTGCGTCGTCTAGCGGAGGAGTTACGAACCCGGCTATTGAGTCTCCGGTTGCACGAGGGACGGCGCCTTCGACAGGAACGTCGAGAATCATCAAGTCCTCGTCGAGCTGAGGGGATCGCGCTAGCAATTCGCCCGAGCCGTCAAGCACCATCGAAGACCCATCGAAGACGAGTTCATCTTGGCCCCCAACAAGGTTGAGATAGACAAGCGGCACACCCGCACCCCTCGCACGACTGGCCATAAGTTGCTGACGCTCGACGGCCTTACCGTGGTGGAAGGGCGAAGCGTTGATATTTAGCATGAGCTTGGCACCAGCATCGGCTTGCTGGGTCGGTGGACCGTCCTCGGCCCACCCGTCCTCGCAGATCGACACGCCCACCGGTACCCCGGCAATCTCGATGAGTTGATTGGGGTAATCGACAGCAGCGAAGTATCGACTCTCATCAAATACGCCGTAACTCGGCAGGAGCACCTTGTCATAGATCGCAACCACGGCTCCGTTTTGTAGTACCGCAGCAGAGTTGTGCAGCGTGCGTTGTTGGGCATCAACGGTGTCTTCGGGTTCGGCTTCTCTGGGAAACCCAACAACGACAGCACAAGGGCCGCTTGCCGCTGCGATCCGATCCAAGACCCTCCTAGCGTCCGCCACGAAGTCCTGACGTATAAGAAGGTCTTCGGGCGGGTAGCCGGTGATTGCGAGTTCCGGAAACAGCACGACGTCGGCACCTGCGCTCTCCGCCTGCTCCATCGCGGCAAGAATCTTGATCTCATTGCCAGCAAGGTCACCCACGGTCAGGTTGATTTGTGCGCCCGCAACCCGTATCCGATCCATCAGCTAAGGCTAGCCAAGCCCATCGACAAATACCCCCAAGCGCAACCTAGACCTAGACCTAAACCTGAACCCACCCATTGCCTCTCAAGACTGGTGATTCTCTCGGGCCGCCGGGCAGGCCGTTTCGGGCTTCTGAACCCTAGGTTGGGCGTGAAGATGTTGACTTGTTCAGCGTGTGCAACGGCGCGGCCACAGTATCATCCTGCCTCATGCTTCCGGACCTCGTCAATACGCTTTCTAGCCAGATGATTCAACTCAGAAGAGCGATCCACCGACGCCCCGAACTGGCCTTCGCAGAGTTCGAGACGACCACTCGGGTAGCCTCGTCTCTTGACGCCCTCGGCGTCGCCTACCGAGTGCAAGAGTCAGGAACTGGTCTCGTGGCTGAGGTTGGCACCTCGGGTCCCATGGTCGCTTACCGCGCGGAACTCGACGGACTCCCCCTTCATGAAGAGACAGATCTCGACTTCAAGTCTGAGGTCGACGGGATCATGCACGCCTGCGGCCATGACGCTCACACGGCCATCGGTGTGGGAGTCGCCGGTGTCCTCAGCCAGATCAAAGACCTGCCTGGCCGAGCCCGCATTCTGTTCCAGCCCGCTGAGGAAGGATTCCCAGGAGGCGCCGAGGTGATGATGGAGGCAGAAGCGTTAGGCGACGCACAATCAATCTTGGCCGTACACGTCGACCCGTCGCTACTAGCCGGCCAGATTGGTCTCAAGACCGGCGCCATTACCTCTTCATCTGATCGCTTCCATATCGAACTCAGCGGACCGGGTGGGCACACGGCAAGACCGCACGAGACTGCTGACACGATCTTCGCTGCTGGCAAGATCATCACGGAGCTAGAAGGGCTGCTGACCCGGCAGACCGACGTGCGTGAGCCCCGTGTATTGGCGTTTGGCAAAGTAAACGGCGGTAGGGCGGCAAATGTGATCCCAGCTTCTGTTGCCCTTGAAGGGACCCTGCGGATCGCTGGCGACAAGCTGTGGAATGAGATCGGGGGCATCTTCACCGCTCTCGTCCACCAAATCGTTGCGCCGACCGGGGTCTCGGCCACTGTTAGATATGAACGAGGCATCGCCCCGGTCATCAATAGCAAGACAACTGTTCAATCCGTTAGCGCGGCTGCCCAGAGCTTCCTGGGGCCCGACGCAGTCCATCCGACTTCCACCTCGATGGGAGCCGAAGACTTCTCTGTCTTCACTGAGCGAATCCCTGGGGCTCTGGTCCGGCTCGGAGCCCAAGGAGACGGAGGCCACACACCCCTCCATTCAGCCCGATTCGAACTCGACGAGGACGCTATTAGCACCGGCATGCTGCTCGGGTCGGCCAGCCTCATCGAAATGATGACCTCAGCCGGCTAGTTGAAATCGAATCCTTGCTTGGAGAGCGAGGAACGCAACAGTTCAGCCTCGCCCGGGCGCACACTCAGAGTCAGCACACCGCCGCCCCCATGACGCGCGTGACGCAGCTGGAGATCTCGGACGTCGACCGCGCTCTCGGCAAGCGCAGCACCAACCCGCCCGAGCTCTCCCGGCTCATCGGCCAGCAGCACACGCACTGCCACGACCGGAGGCGCCATCAGGCGCCGCTTGGCCTGGGCGTCACCCAAGAGATCGCGGATGGCTTCGTCATCGTCCTGCTCAATGAGTCTCGCGGTAGCGCTGAGTGCTTTGGCAAGTTCCTCGAGTTGTGTGGCAACCGATTCACTGTTGTGTGTAAGGATCTCCACCCAGAGTTCGGGATCGGAGAGGGCAACCCTGGTGAGGTCGCGAAAAGAGCCCGCCGCGAGCCTGAGCCGATCTCCATGGTTGGCAGCGTGCTCCACCATGGAGGCTGCAATCACCTGAGGAAGATGCGAGACGGCCGCGACCGCGTCGTCGTGTTCCTTGGCGGTCAGTCGAGTGGCGATGGCCCCAAGCCAACCGATAATCTCCTCGACGACAAGCACATCCTCTTCGGAAGCCTCCCCAGGGACCACGATCCACGCTGCACCACGAAAGAGGCCAGCCGAAGCGTGCGACGGCCCGGCGTGTTCTCTTCCTGCCATGGGGTGGGTGCCAACAAACCGCGAAAGATGGGAGGCTGCCTCCGCTACTGAAGCCTTGACAGCAGCAACGTCGAAGACGAGTGCATCGGTTTCGATTCGGCCGAGAAGTTCGATGACAGACGCTGGCGGAGCCGCAAGAACCACCAAATCAGCGCCTTCAACAGCCGCTTGGAGCGACATCGCCGTGCGATTGATGGCACCTCGCTCTCGGGCTACGTCGAGTGCGTCCTTTGATGGGTCCCAACCAGTAACCACCAGACCGTGGTCTGAGAGTCCCATGCCAATGGAAGCCCCAATGAGCCCAGTCCCGATGAGCGCTACGTGCCTCAAGATAACTCCGTACCGAGCGCTGCGGCTAGACGGGCCATATCACCCATCAACTCGGAGAAGTCAGTGGGTAGTAGTGCCTGGTCACCGTCCACCTTCGCCTCTATTGGGTTGGGGTGGACATCCACCATCATGCCGTCGGCTCCTGCGGCTAGCCCGACCTTAGCGAGGGGAGCTACAAGATACTTGTGACCACCCGAGTGAGATGGGTCAACAATGATGGGGAGGTGGGACATGCGTTTCACGACAGGTACGGCTGAAATATCAAGTGTGTTTCTCGTTGCTGTTTCAAAGGTCCTGATCCCGCGTTCGACAAGGATGATGTTGTGGTTGCCTTCGTTGTAGACGTATTCGGCTGCCGTGAGCCACTCATCGATAGTTGCGGTGAACCCCCGTTTGAGCATGATCACCTTGTCGCTCCGGCCCAGCTCTTGGAGGAGCGAGTAGTTGGCCATATTACGAGTTCCAACCCTGATGATGTCCGCGTAAGAGGCAACGAGGGCGACATCACGGGGATCGAGTACCTCTGCCACAAACGGCATGTCGAATTCTTCACGAGCCTCAGCCATCAACGCGAGACCCTCTTCCTTCAACCCTTGAAAGGCGTACGGAGAGGTTCGGGGCTTGAACGCATCTCCTCGAAGGACAGTGGCTCCGGCCGCGCGGACCGCGCTAGCCGAGGCGAACAGCTGCTCTCGGCTTTCGACCGCGCACGGGCCAGCGATCACGGTGAAGGACCCGTCACCAATGTCCACCCCTCGAACCGACACAACGGTGTTCTCTGGGTGGTTACTTCTCGTCACCAGTTTGTAGGCATCCATCCAACGTACCTCAAGAAATCGTTCGGCATTCTTGCAGTCTTAACGGAGCATACCCAAATGAGGGACCGGCTCTGAGATCGGCATTCGCCTAGAATCTCGCTTGATGCCACGCGTACTTATCACCGGCGCCTCCTCATGGGAGGGCACCCGACTCGCCAACCGTCTGGCTTCGCGAAAAGGGTATGAAGTCATCGCTGTCGATGACATGGTTGCCTCCGCCCGCCTCGAAGTTGAGCTCCATAGACACGATCTTGATACGTTGGAGTTCGCTCACTTCGTGCTCAAGACAGACCCGACAACAATCGTGCATCTTCAGACGATGGACAGGTCCAGGAGGGTTGGAAGCCAGAAGGCTAGGGAGTCTGTGGTACTTGGATCTCAAGCTCTCTTCGGAGCCATCTCCCGACTCACTTCTCTAGGGCATGTGGTGGTCAACTCTGATGCAGCCGTCTACGGGACTGGTCCGCGCCACGCGACCATACTCCCCGAAAGCGTTCACCTGACAGGTCGGGCGACGAGACATGAGCGGGCGCTGCGTGAGGTCGAAAGGTTTGTATCGGCCGAGCAAACCGATCATTCCAACACCCCGTTTACCGTCCTGCGCTTTGGTGAGGTCATAGGCGACAACTTCGACTCCCCGATCATCGAGTATCTCCGCCGAAGCCTCGTTCCCACTGCGTTGGGCTTTGACCCGCTTCTACAGCTCCTCCACGAAGACGACCTCGTTGACTGCCTAGAAGCTTCGGTGCTCAATCCGGTGGGCGGAATCTTCAATGTTGCCCCCAAGAACCCACTGTACCTCAGCCAGATTCTTCGACTCGGCGGCATGCGGGAACTACCGCTTCCCGGTCCCCAACTAAAGCTGGCACGCCGCGCACTGAGACGATCCGGAATCAAACTCCCCTCACACACAGTCAACCTTCTGCGCAACGGTCGAGTTCTTAATGTTGATCACATGACAACAGCCATGGCCTTCGCTCCGCAGTTCTCCACCCGAGAAGTTGCTCGAACACTGCTGGGACCCGCCCGATGAGCGATCTTGAGCGGCTGAACAAGGCTGAGCTCTCCGCGCTCGCGACGGCCGCAAAGATCCCAGGGCGTTCGAAAATGTCCAAGGCCAAACTCCTGATTGCCCTCAACACTCATCTCGAAAACAGATCCCCGCTCCCCGATCCTCCCACGCCAGCACCGCTCTCCAAAAGGCGGACTTGGACCCACATGCTGGACTTCGATCAACGCTGTGGTCATCAGATGGGACTTGGCGCAGTGTGCGACTACCCGCTGGTGAAAGGTGCTTCGGCGTGCACTCTGCACGGCGGCATCAATATCTCTGACGTTGCTGTACCTGCGTCGGGTGAGCTGGGAACACATACGTGGCCACAACTTCGACGCCATCAACGCCAAGCCACCTACGATCCAGATCCACTCGGGCTCGATCCTGTGACCTCTGAGGTGCTGGCACATCTCGCCAACTTCCTTTTCTACGACTGGTTCAAAGTCGACGTGGAAGGCATCGAGCATGTACCGATGGACGGTCCAGCTGTTCTGGTTCCCAACCATGCAGGAGCAGCTTTCCCCTATGACGCTGTGATGCTGAATATGGCCGTAGTCAACACTGCTCCCATCCCGCGCCGGATCCGGGTTGTGGGCACCGAGTTCTTCGCTCAACTGCCGTTTGTCTCACACCTCTTTAAGCGAAGCGGCGGCGCATACGCTGCACGGCCTGACGCGAGGTGGATTCTCGACAATGGTCTCCTGCTGGGTGTCTTCCCCGAAGGTGTTGCTGGTTTCCAGAAGCCGCACACCGAGGCCTACCAAGTCAAGCGCTTTGGTCGAGGCGGGTTCGCAAAACTAGCCTCCGATGCTGGTGCTCCCATTGTCCCTGTCGCCATCATCGGCTCAGAGGACACCCACCCTGTCGTGATGAGTTCCAAGGCCTTGGCCGACGTCGTGAAGCTGATCTTCCCGAGCCAGCGAGTAGAAGAGATGGGTATCTGGTTGAATCCACTTCCGCTCCCGGTCAAATGGACCATTCGATTCCTGGAGCCGATTCACGTACCGCCGTCAGCCGATCGTCTCACCATCATGGAGGTCGGTGAACAAACCCGACAGACCGTGCAACGAGCGCTCGACGAGATGCTCGGAAGACCGCGCTCTACCTAGACAAAGCCTCTGCTTGCAATTGTTAGCAAAGTGCGTTATTCTGTTAGCAACATGCAAGACAAGAACACAGAAATCGGCGCATTTATCAAGCAACACCGAGAGTCAGCCAAGCTGTCACTTCGGAACTTGGCTGATAAATCAGGGATCTCGAACCCCTACTTAAGTCAGATCGAGCGAGGACTCCGACGCCCTTCGGCAAGGATCCTCAAGTCGATCGCGGGAGCGTTATCCATCCAGGCCGAGTCCCTGTATCTGAAAGCCGGACTCTTAGACGAGTCCATATCACCAAACGTTGTTGAAGCCATCGAAGCGGACGACCAACTGAGCCAGCGCCAGCGCCAGGCTCTACTCGAGTTGTATCGCACCATGATTTCCACAGACCAACAAGGAGAAACAAAATGACGAAGAAAGAGCAATTCGAAAAGTCGTTCTACGCAATCGTGGGTGCTCAGGCATCCGCCGCAAAAAAGGCCAGCGCGAGCTACGAGGGTGTCGCAAAGAACCTTACCGACCGCACAAATAAGGCTGTCGAGGAACTCAAAGCATCGTTCGATGCCTGGGCCACGGAAGGCGAAACCGTCATCTCCGGCCTGCGGGACCAGAAGATCGTTGAAGACCTCAGCGATCGCGTTCGCCTTGATCAGATCTCGGAGCAGGCAACCAAGCTTCGCGGTCAGCTCGAAGAGCTCGTCTCAAACTGGAGAGCAAACTTTGCTCCCGAGCTTGAGAAGGCTGCCGACAAGGTAGACCACCTGGCAGAGGCTGTTGCCCCAAAAAAGCCAGTAGCCAAAAAGCCAGTAGCCAAGAAGGCTCCAGCCAAGAAGGCCGTCGCAAAGCCGGCTGCCAAAAAGGCTCCAGCCAAGAAAGCTCCAGCTAAGAAGGCTGCTGCCAAGCCCGCTGCAAAGAAAGCTCCGGCCAAGACAGCTGCTGCTTCCAAGTAGAGGTTTCCCCTCCTCAGGGAATTAGAAGAAGGGACCCGCAAGGGTCCCTTCTTCAGTCTCAACCGTCGGACGCACAGGGCTAGCGAACGAGGTTTCCAAACCGATGCATCGTGCGACTCACCGCCTGTTCTCTCAGGAAGTGGCGGCCCTCTAGGAAGCCGTTGTTGGTCACCGGATCGGTGGCTAAGTAGATGCCCTCTGCGTCCGCAGCCGTGTGAAATCCATCAGAAGCAACTCCGAGCACTCGAATGCGACGAACACCCAATGCAGCGACCCGGTAGAGGAACACCGCTTCGGTTTCAACGCCCGCTCCGGATTCGATAACCACCGACCCACTCAAGCGAGCGGCCTGGCGCACTCTCTCGAGTTCGGCAGGTACAGCGTTCGGCCCTACCCAAATAGCGGTTTTCGGCAACGGCCGGTACCGAAAGACGTTTGACTCCGACTTCAGCCCCGTTGGGTCATGAGCCACAGAGAATTCACTCGACCACGCTTCGTGATCTGAGTCGGAAGCCTTTACCAGATCAATGGCGTCGACTGGCTTCCACGTCCCTAACTGCGCAACATAGTTCGGGCCGCCAGCCTTCGCCCCGGGACCAACCGATGAGAGCTTCCAACCTCCGAAGGGTTGCCTTTGGACGATTGCTCCAGTGATGGCTCGGTTCACATACGCGTTCCCAACCTCCACCTCGTCTGTCCAGCGATCCACTTCTGCAGGGTCTAGAGAATGGATACCGCCGGTCAGCCCAAAAGCACTCGAGTTCTGGACAGCGATCGCCTCTGCAAGATCCGCAGCTGCAATGAGTCCCAGTACCGGTCCGAAGCACTCGTTCTCGTGATACCACGAGCCCACGGTCACTCCCATGCGTACCCCAGGCGACCACAGCTCACCCCGACCTGGAACGGACAACCGCTTTGGCTCCACTAACCAAGTCTCCCCATCATCGAGCTCCGTGAGCCCGCGCAACAGCTTGGGCGACGCCGGGCCGATCGTGGGGCCGAGCGTCGTGCTCGCAGCAGCGCTCTCACCCAAGACCAAACTCTCGACGGCATCAACCAACTGTCTACGGAACCGCTCGGATTCGTAGACGTCCCCAACAAGGATTCCAAGACTGGCTGCAGAGCACTTCTGACCGCTGTGGCCGAAGGCGGATGCCACCAGATCCTTTACTGCCAGATCGATATCGGCGTTGGGAGTGATGATGAGAGCGTTCTTGCCTGACGTCTCGGCAAACAGCTTCATTTGCGGATCCCAACTCTGGAACAACCGCGCGGTGTCCAAACCGCCGGTGAGAATCACTCCATCAGCTTGGGTGACCAGGTGCTTCCCCACCTCATCTTCGGGCACCCGCACAAACTGGAGAGCCGCCCTCGGCACGCCCGCAGCCCAACAACACTCAGCCACAATCTCGGCGCAACGAGGCGTCTCCGGTGCAGGCTTCAAGATAACGGTGTTACCCGCCGCCAACCCGGCCAGCACACCTCCGGCTGCAATAGCCACCGGAAAGTTCCAAGGGGTGACGACGGCAAGCACCCCGAGTGGGTCAAACGAAACGTCGGTCCAACGGTCAAGGTCGGCGGCCCGATCTCCGTAATACCGAGCAAAGTCCACCGCTTCTGACACCTCCGAATCAGCCTGCGCAAAGGGCTTGTTCCCCTCGCGAACCATGGCAGCGATCAGATCTCCCCGCCGTTTCGCCAGCTCGTCTGCCACACAGTGCAATACCCGCTGACGCTCCATCAGCGACAAGCCCGGCCATCCAGAGGCGCGAGCCAGAACAAAGGCCTCGTCGACCTGCTCAACTTGTGTCCACATTGGGGCCTTTACGCCCTCAGGAACGCGCTCCAAAATATTGGTGGCCCAGGCTCGATTGCTCGCCAGTGCAGGGTCCGTATCGGGTTCGTTGATGAAGGGACCCCGAGCAGCAGTATCTCCTTCGGATGCAGCAGCGCCCCCGGCTGGTCTCTGTTGTTCTCGATGAGGAGACACCCCAACCTCCCACCGCGATTCGACCGAGGCCCGGAACTTGGCAACCTCATCATCAAAAGCCGCAGTGCCGGATCGCAAGGAGAACAGTGCTCGCATGAAGTTGCCATCGGTGGCATTTTCCTCAAGTCGCCTGAACAAGTATGAAATCGCCACATCAAAGTCCGACGAGTTGACGACCGGCGTGTAGAGCAGAAGGTCTTCAGTCTCCTCCCTGACAGCCCGAGCATGTGCTTGAGCCATCCCCTGAAGCATCTCAAACTCCACGCGATCCGAGACACCGCGAGACCGACTCAATAACAGCGCCCAGGCAACGTCGAACAGGTTGTGGCTTGCGATCCCAATTCGCAGAGCTGTTGTATGTTCCGAAGTGAGTGCCCAGTCAACACAACGTTTGAAGTTGGCATCAGTTTCGTGCTTTGAAGAATACGGAGCCCGCTCCCAGCCGTGCTCCTCTGCGTCCACAGACTCCATGGCGAGGTTGGCCCCTTTTACGAGCCGAACCTTGAGTTCCCCTCCTCCGATAGCCTTCCGCTGCGAGGACCATTCGCACAGCTGCTGCAAGACGCCGAACGAGTCGGGCAGATAGGTCTGGAGCACCATTCCCACATCTAGATGCGCATAGGGTTCCTCGTCCAACACACGACATACAGCTGCGACTGTCAACGCCTGATCGTGGTACTCCTCCATATCGAAATTGACGAACGCCGATGCTCCCTGGCGGATTGAGGCGTCGAGCACCATCCGCACCCGCTCGCAGGAGCGCTCCACACTCCCCTCCCAGTCCCAGTAATTGAGCTGAGGGACGATCCCCGAAAGCTTCACGGAGACATAGCCAATCCCGGGCCTCTCCAGAAGTGCGACAGTCGCAGCGACCCGCCGAGCGGCCTCACTCTCGCCCAAAACCGCCTCACCAAGCAGGTTGACGTTATGCGTGAATCCTTGAGCCTCGAGGGAACTGAGATGCCCGGTCAGCGATCCAGCGCCAGCGTCAACAACGAGATGGCCCACCAGACTGCGCATCCTCATCCGCGCCAATGGCATGACCAGAGCGGGCAACCTCGTTGCAAAGAGACCGCCAGCCTTCAGAAGAACCCGGTCTACCGCTCCCAGAAACGCCGGCGCGTCACCTGCTGCCAAGAGATCTGAGAACTGACGAGCTGCAACGGCATCACTGTCGGGCCGCAGGACTCGGTCAACGAATCTCATGGTGAACTCAACGCCGTTGGGGTCTTCAACGATTTCTCGAAGTTGTTCGGTGGTTTGTTGATCCTCAGACGTAGCTGACGCATCAGCCTCTTCAAGCCACCTAATCACCAAATCAATCGCAGCATCTACCAAATCAGCTTCCGGCATGCCCCAATTCTACGCAAACCTGACACATGGGGATGCCGAGCGCCCTGCTCCTCATCGACCAGAGACAAATCCAGAGCCAGACCGCATACCTAAGCGTCCCGAGCCAGCCTTTCTAGGTGGTGAACCCTGGGTTGGGGGTTGCCAACCACGTGCAAGAGCCCTGGCATTCGGCCCCTAGATCGGTCACCGTCGGTCAGCGATGCCGGCGCCACGCCCGGCCCCATCTCGCTAGGGTCGTGGGACGAGAGTCCGCACATGGGAGACGAAAATGGGTTGGTTTGACCTAGACAACATTCATTGGTTGGGGGTTCTCCTTGCGACGCTCTCAGCGTTTGCCGTTGGAGGGATTTGGTATTCGCCCCGGGTGTTTGGGACTGGATGGATGTCAGAAGTTGGACTTACCCCCGAGGGTATCGAAGCCAATCCCCCAAGCGCCGCCACGTGGGCCAAGGTGGCGACCATGGCAGCAGTCACGGCCATTGGTCTCAACCTGGTGTTGGTCGCGTTTGAGGTTGACACCACAACAGCCGGCGCTCTCGCCGGAGGGACGCTGGCGGTGTTGTTCCGCGGGACCACTCACTTCATCCACAATGGATTTGCCCAGAGGTCCGACAAATTGTCCTTCATCGACACAGGCCATGACATCGCCGCTATGGCGGTTGCCGGTGCCATCCTCGGCGCCTTCCTCTAGGAGGAGGAATCGCTGCCCACTTTCGTGGGTGCGTGTACGCTGCTGGGATGCGTAAGAGAGTTGCCGTTCCCCTGGCCATAGGGGCGGGTGTGGCCGCTGCTACTCCCCGTATGTTCAAACGGGCATGGAAGCCGCCCCAGCGCGAGGTCCACCAGTCGCCGACTGACTTCGGTCTCAGCTACGAACAAGTGTGGCTGACCAACGCAAACGGTCTTCAGCTCAACGCATGGTTCATTCCGGCCGCCGATCCGAGTCCCGGCCCAACCGTTGTGGTGATGCACGGGTGGGGCGGGAACGCTGCTCACATGTTGGCTCTTGCACAGCCTCTCTTTGGCGCCCACTTCCACACACTCTTCCTCGACGTCAGGAACCACGGGCTTTCCGACCACGACGACCATGTTTCGATGATCCGATTCGCGGAGGATCTTGGGACCGGCGTTGATTATCTGCGGACGAGAGACGACGTGACCGACGTAGCTGTGGTCGCTCACTCGGTAGGGGCAGCGGCAGCTATCTACTACGCGTCTTATCACAGCGACATATCATCGGCGGTCGCTGTTGCTTCATTTGCTCATCCAGGAGAGTTGATGTCAGCGACGCTTCCATTGCCTCGACCGGTGAAGTGGGCTGTCTTGAAAGGAGTCGAGAAGACGATCGGCAAGAGCCTCGACCAGATAGCGCCCCGCCAGCGGATCGAACACCTCAGGGTCCCTCTCATGCTGGTGCACGGGGCCCTCGACGAAATCATTCCGGTTGCAAACACCCTCGAATTGCACGCCGCGCTACCAAGTAGCCGGTTGCTCATCGTCCCCGAGGGCGGGCACAGTGACCTCGGGCCCTTCGAGCCCTACTTCCCAGAAATGATTGAGTTCATCCGCTCACACGCCACTACCGACTAACCGACAGAGCACTCAAGAAGATCCTCCCTGAACTCCAAGGAGCTGCGTCTCGGTCACCGGTCTAGCAAAACCAGTACGCTCCATCTCTCCCCAGGAGACTTCCTTGCGAGCTGCGGCGACCAGCCCCTTCAAGCGCCAAACGAGGGTCAACTGCCGATACCCAAAAGTCTCGACCAGAGCCAAGCCAAGAAGCACGAGGAGGTCGGTGAATCGGCGGTATCGCCGGAAGGAGAGCTCCTCGAGAGCTACCGCAGCAACAGAAAACGCGGACCCTAGGAACACCGCCAAAGCAAGATAGGCGAAAATATAGGCGGGCGACGCAGTTCCGAGGGTCAGGGCGGTGATGAAGGCGACCCAACCCGCCAGCTCAATGACCGGCGCAAGCAGTTCGAAAGCAACAAAGTATGGGAGAGCGACCATGCCGGGCAGTCCGTACTTCCGACGCCCAATCATGTCACGGTGTCGCATCAACACCTGAGCCAACCCCACCTGCCACCGACTCCTCTGCTGTCCAAGTTGCTTCAGCGTCTCAGGAGCCTCAGTCCAAGCCACGGGGTCAGGAAGGAAGGCAATGCGATAGGGGAGGTCTCGATCACGATGATATCGGTGGAGACGAACCACCAGCTCCATGTCCTCTCCAACTGAGTCCGGATCAAAGCCACCAACCGCATCAACCGCTGACCGTAGGAAAGCGCCAAACGCACCAGAGATGATGAGGGTCGCTCCGAAGGAGTCCCACC
>CAXMPE010000078.1:0-7428 GCA_964195245.1 uncultured Verrucomicrobiales bacterium
CTCCAGCATAACCCAGCTACACAATATTGATGTTAACCACCGACCAAATACGCTCACAAGTTGCATACTGGAGTAAATATGCGACCGATACGCAATCGAGAGGTCACGGCGATGGCGTAATATTGTGCGGACGCCGACGAAGGACTGCCAGCTTGAGTATCTCTCTCCTCCCACCAGAGAGCCCGGTTCAGTACCTCCGCCCAGACGGCACGCTGCATGACAACATGCCCAACCTCGGTCTCAGCTCCGAAGAACTCGTGGACATGTATCGGTCCATGGTCAGAACCCGAACCCTCGACACGCTGGCCATTTCGCTGCAACGCCAGGGCCAACTCGGGGTCTGGGCGAGCGTCCGCGGACAAGAAGGTGCCCAGATCGGCTGCGCCTTCGCGATGGCAGACAACGATTGGGCGTTTGCCACCTACCGCGAGCACGGCATCTCGCTCCGCAAGGGAGTTCCATTCGCCAGTTTGCTCCGGCAATACAAGGGCGAATGGTTCGGGCTATTCGACCCCAAAGAATATGGGTTCGCTCCGCACTCAATACCCATAGCCACCCACCTGCTGCACGCGGTTGGGTACGCACACGCTGCCCGGCTCTCGGGCGATGACATCGTGGTCTTCGGTTTCGTCGGAGACGGAGCTACCAGCGAAGGCGACTTTCACGAAGCGCTCAACTTTGCCTCGGTCCTCGACGCTCCGGTCGTCTTCTTCGTTCAGAACAACGGGTACGCAATCAGCACTCCCACTCGAGCCCAGACCCGGGCACCCTCCATCGCTCACAAGGCAATCGGATACGGCATGCAGGGATACCAAGTTGATGGGAACGATGTTCTGGCGAGCTACAACATCACACGTGTTGCAGCGGCTGAGGCTCGGGCCACTGGACGGCCGTCGCTCATCGAAGCCCACACCTACCGGATGCAGCCTCACACAACTGCTGACGACGACACTCGCTACCGAACAGACGCCGAAGCCGAAGCCTGGGTTGAAAAAGATCCCATCCTGCGACTTGAGCGACTCCTCCGGTCGACTGGTGACCTCACCGACGACCTCATTGAAGCGATCAACCAAGCCGCCAACGAGGAATCTCTCAGTGTTCGGGCTGAAGTCACTGGTGCTCAAGCGCCTGCGGTCGCCGAAGCGTTCAGCCACGTCTACCTCAACCCACCAGCGCATCTCCTCGACCAACGCGACGCAGTCCTCGCCGAGATTGAGGAGGCCGGCCTATGAGTCACCCAGCACCTCCAACCTACACCATGGCAGATGCGCTCAACGCAGCACTCCATGACGCCATGGCCCACGATGACAACGTGGTCGTCCTCGGTGAAGACGTAGCAACGCTGGGCGGGGTGTTCCGAATCACCGTTGACATCGAGCGGAAGTACGGGAGCAAACGCATCTTCGACACACCGCTCGCTGAGTCGGGCATTGTCGGAACAGCCATTGGAATGGCCATGTACGGCATGCGGCCAGTGGTCGAGATTCAATTCGATGGGTTCCTTTATCCAGCGTTCGAGCAGATGGTCTGCCACGTCGCCAAGCTCCGAAACCGAACCAAGGGGGCCTTGCAATTGCCCATGGTGATCCGCATTCCCTACGGAGGAGGAATCGGGGCGGTAGAGCATCACTCAGAGAGCCCAGAGGCCTACTTCATGCACACGGCTGGACTCAAGGTCTTCACTCCGGGCACTCCAGAGGACGCCTACTCGATGCTGAGAGAGGCCATCACCGACGATGACCCTGTGATCTTCTTCGAACCCAAACGCCGGTATTACGAGAAGGCCGAGGGCCAACTGCCGGTGACAACCGAGCCTGTGGGAAAAGCGGTCCTCAGAACCACCGGAGATACCGCCACTGTTGTGACCTACGGGCCGATGGTTCCGACAGCCATGGAAGCCGCTGCCCTCGCCGCCGAGGAGGGCTGGACCCTTGAGGTGGTCGATCTTCGCTCGCTCAACCCCATCGATTACGACACCGTCATCGGGTCTGTCGAGAAGACTGGACGCGCCGTTGTCGTGCACGAAGCCTCGCTCACCTTGGGCCCCGGCGCAGAGATCGCCGCCCGCATTCAAGAAGGCGCTTTTTACGCACTCGAGGCTCCCGTCCAACGAGTCACCGGTTGGGACACTCCGTACCCACCTGCGCTCCTTGAGGAGGAATACCTACCGAGCGCGGACACTATCCTTAACGCAGTAGAACGAGCCTTGGACTTCTAGATGTCATACGTTTTCAACCTTCCCGACCTCGCAGAAGGCACCACTGAAGCCCAAATCTTGGAATGGCTCGTTTCGGTTGGCGATACCGTGGAGATCGACCAGGACATCGTTGAGGTTGAAACGGCAAAAGCTGTCGTCGTCATCCCCTCCCCTACTGCTGGCACGGTTTCTGAGCTCCACGGAGCTGCAGGCACAATGATGGTCGTAGGCGAGCCGCTCATCAGCTTCGATGTGCCATCCGACACGCCAAAGCCACTGCTCGGCGCAGATGAGGCGGAGGCTCCGGCGAACCTCGTTGGGTACGGACCGTCTGAAGGCGGTCATCGCCGACGCCGCCGACGCCCTTCAACAGCACCAGCTGCATCTATTGCTGTTACTGCTCGACCTCTTGCCAAGCCTCCCGTCAGAAGGCTCGCCAAAGAGCTCGGAGTCGACCTCGCCACCATTGCTGGGACCGGAACAGGTGGTGTCATCACTCGATCCGACGTCGAGCAGGCCCAGAGCCCCGAGCCGAGCCCAACTCCTGCTCCTGAGGCCACTCCTGTCGCTCCCGCTGCTCAGGCTGCTTCGGCTCCAGAAGCCACAGCTCCGCCAGCTAGACCGGCCTCCGTCGAACCGGCAACATCCCATGATGGTCGTACTGTCACACCCGTCACCGGGATCCGTCGAACAATCGCCAAAAAGATGGAGCAGGCGCACGCAATCCCAACAGCATCGGCCTGGCTCAATGCCGATGCAACAGGTCTCATGCGTCTGCGCTCCTCGCTCAAAAAGTCGCACCCTGAGGCTGGGGTCACGCCTATGGCCATCATCATGTTCCTGACTGCCAGAGCCTTGGACCACGTACCGGTGCTCAACTCCCACTACATCGACGACCAGATCATCACCTTCTCTGACGTCCATCTGGGATTCGCTGCCTCAACAGACCGAGGCCTCTTGGTACCCAGCGTTAAGGACGCCGATAAAGCCTCCATCATCGAGATTTCGCTCGAGCTCAGGCGCCTCACCCAGGCCGCCCGCGATGGGACGGTTACCCCTGCGGAGCTTGGTGGATCCACCTTCACGATCAGCAACTACGGATCGTTAGGAATGGACGGTGGGATCCCGTTAATGAACCCGCCAAACACTGGGATTCTCGGAGTGAGCTCAATCAAAGATCAAGCGATCGTAGAGGACGGAGCCGTGGTGATTCAGCCCACGGTGAACCTGTCACTTTCCTTCGATCACCGGGTGTGCGACGGAGCTGAGGCTTCTGAATTCCTCACGTTCTTGGCCCAAGCCGTCGCCGACCCAGCTGTCCTCCTGCTGTAGCGCCGATGTAGGGTCCAGCGGCGCCGGCTCGGGCTAGCATCCATCAGATGGGGTCACTGCTCATCAAGAACGCGTCGCTCGTCGCCACCATGGACGATGCGTCGCTCGAGATTCCTAACGCGGGCATCTACGCAGTCGACGGGTTCATTGAGCAAGTGGGACCCTCAGCGGATCTCCCGCACTCCGCTGACGAGGTCATCGACCTTAAGGGACATGTCGTCCTACCTGGGCTCGTCAACACCCACCACCACTTCTATCAGACCCTCACCCGAGCCGTTCCGGGAACCCAAGATGCTGGTCTCTTCGACTGGCTGACAACCCTCTACCCCATCTGGGCGAAGATGCGGTCAGAACACATCGAGGTTTCAACCAAAGTGGCGCTCACTGAGCTTGCGCTGAGTGGCTGCACAACAGCGTTCGATCACCTCTACCTCTTCCCGAACGACTGCACCCTCGACGACGAGATCGAGGCAGCGGCGGACATCGGTCTCCGCCTGCACGCATCAAGAGGTTCGATGAGCCTCGGCGAGAGCGCTGGTGGCCTACCGCCCGACGAGGTAGTCGAGACGCCTGAAGAGATCCTGAAAGACACCCAACGGCTCATCGGCGCCTACCACGATCCTCGGCCCGGTTCTATGACGCAGGTGGTTGTGGCCCCCTGCTCCCCCTTTTCAGTGACGGCAGACCTGATGAGGGAATCAGCAACATTGGCCAGAGCTGAAGGGGTTCGACTCCATACTCACCTCGCCGAGACGCTTGACGAAGAAGCGTTCTGCCTCAGCCAGTATCAAAAGCGACCCGTCGAGTTAGCGGAATCCCTTGATTGGCTCGGGAGTGACGTCTGGTTCGCCCACGGAGTGTTCGTCGACGAAGCCGAAGCTCATCTCTTGGGCGAGACGGGCACCGGCATTGCTCATTGCCCCTCGTCGAATATGCGCCTCGCCTCTGGCCTCGCTCCCATACGGCGTTACCTCAATGCCAGCGTCCCGATCGGCGTAGGTGTAGACGGATCAGCGTCCAACGACGGGAGTCATCTCTTGGCCGAGGTGCGACAAGCGATGCTGCTAGCGAGGCTCGACGCCGCGCCCAATCAATCAGGTGGGGACCTCATGTCTGTTCGGACTGCTCTCCGCCTAGCTACCCGTGGGGGCGCAAGACTGCTGGGCCGAAGTGACATTGGATCACTCGAAGCCGGCAAAGCCGCAGATATGATCGCCATCGACATGCGCAAACTCGAATACGCAGGCGCCCAACATGACCTTCTGGCAGCAGTACTTCTCGCTGCTCCCACCCATGTCGACCACTCATGGGTCGGCGGCAAGAGAATCGTCGACAGCGGCCGAGTCCGTGGGTTCGATCAAGAACTACTCATCGAGCGGCACAACAAACTATCTGGAGAACTGGTGTCCTAGCGTTGTGCCGGAGCGGGCAGGACTCTCACCCACAACCGCCTCGTAATTCTCCGGATCCGTTGCGCCTTCGGTGACAATCACCAACGCCACATCGTCAGGCCCAAGATTGAGTGTTTCTCTCAGGTCGGGTCTCTTATCCGCCAGCACGAGGAGCGTGGCAAGGGCCGATGCGCCAGTTTCACCAGCAACAATGTCGTTCGCTGCAAGCAACCGCATTGCTTCCTCGGCCCATTCATCGTCGAACGAAACCGTAGCGGTGAGACCTGCCTTTATCGCCGGAAAAGCGATCGGCGAGGCAGTGCCGCAATTAAGCCCCGCCAACGTGGTGATGTGGGGGCCCGGAATGGTGACAATCTCTCCTGCCTCTAGGGCGGCCATGACACAGGCAGCGTTGGTCGGCTCACCACCGATAACAACCGGACGCGGGGTCTTTTCAGCAAAGTGAGCGACAATCGCTGCTCCAAGCGCTCCAACACCCATCGGTGCGGCAATCACCGTCGGAGAGGGGAAAGCGTACTCCTGAAGCTGCTCATCCACCTCGGACATCATCGTTGAGTACCCGTCAATCACCCACTGAGGAACAACTTCGTACCCTGGCCAAGAGGTATCAGAAATGACCAGCGTCCTCTCGTCAGCAGCCCCGGCTGCCGTAGCTACTGCATCGTCATAGGTACCTCCCACAACCGTCACCGTCGCCCCCTCAGATTCGATGGCGTTGATTCGCGCATCCACAGTGCCCTCCGGCACCCAGATCCTCGCCGCCATACCAAGCATCTTGGCGAACCGAGCCACCGCTCTTCCATGATTGCCATCGGTTGCAGTCGCCAATGTCAGCGGCAAGTGCGGTTCTACGAGAGAAACAAGGTCGTCAAAGACGACCCATCCATCCGCGTCGATACCCGTGTGTTCGAGGATGGACCTATACGACGCCCAGGACGCACCCAACATCTTGAAAGCTGGAAGGCCTAGACGCTCGGACTCGTCGTTGACCAATACTGCACCAATCCCAAGGCGCTCTGCGAGTCCCGGGACGCTGAGCAGTGGAGTCGGATCGTAGCCAGGCAAACGCCGGTGGAACTCGATGGCATCGTGTTCGGCAGCACGAATCGAGCCCGGTTCCGAGATCTCGTTCAGCAATACTCTCGGCTCAGATGTCGGTAGCACGGATTGCAACTCCTTGATCCCCGGCAATGACAGTAGAAAGCACGCTCAGTTCCTTCTCCCAACCTGCCGCAGCAGCAGCCACTAGCAAATCTCCGTTAGACCCAAGCTGGAAGGCCTGTCCTTCGGCCCCAGCGAAGCGCGAGCTGTCCATGTAGAGCTTCGGCTTGATGATCGCCGGATCGCCCTCCTCTGGGCAGAAGACCATGCAGTTTCCGCACTCGTTGCACAGTTCAGCCATGACCAAGTACTGGAATCGGGAACCGCCAATCTCGTCCTTGATAGCCTCGGGCGACCGCACTTTCATGAAGGCCCCATTGGGGCATACGGTGACACAGAGGTTGCAGGCAGTGCAACCCCACATCTCCAGGGTGGCATCAACCTTCCTCGGTAACTTGGAGTTTCCCTCCTTGCTATACAGCGCCGTCGCATCCCCGGTGATTGCCTCCACATGGGCAGCCACCCAGTCGCGGTGGCCAGCTGCCACTGCTTCGTTGCCCCTGATCGCTTTCCACTCGGCAAGGGTCTTGACGCCTGACTTGGCGATATCGGCAGTCAGCGCCTTGAGCATGGGCTTGAGGCGTCCGTAGCCTCCGCTCTTCAGCAGGTCTGTAGACATCGTTGCTGGTGCAACACCCATCGCGATGGTGTCGGCGAGATTGGCCTTAGTGACCCCCGCGGAGAAGGTCACGGGAGACGACCCGGCCTGACCTGGGAGGTCAAAGACCCCAGGGAGGGCGACGATAAGTCGATCCAGTACAGACGATGCGATCACGTGCAGCGGTGGTCCGGAAAGATACATCGGGTCATCAGGCATCCACCCCTTGTTGTTCTCTACGACAAGGGTGTTGGTCAGTTTGATCCCGAACTTGCGACCCTGGGCGGCTGCATGCTCTCTCAATTCGGTGATGAGGCGAACCGCCCGATCGAACTGAAGGTCAGCATCAAACGCTGCTTTGGAAATGGTGACGTCGTCATACCCAAGGACGTCATGCAAGAGCTGATCCACTCGATCAAAGCCCAACAAAGTGGGATTCAACTTCACAATCACGTCCAGCTGATGATCATCAATCAGGTGCCGAACAATGCCATCGATCTCATCAGGCGGACAGCCGTGGAAGGTTGAAAGCGTCAGCGTGTCGGCGATGTCCGCTGGGAAGTCGAAGTCTCTGAACTCTTCGAACGGAGCCGGAATCTCTTGGCGCAGTACCTCAATCCGCTCGGTCGCATCCTTCATCGACTCGATGAAGTTCCTGACCTTCGGTGATTGGATTCCCGCCAGGTCGTAGCCAACTGACATATCAAAAACATAGGCGCCCGTGCCTG
>CAXMPE010000079.1:0-5542 GCA_964195245.1 uncultured Verrucomicrobiales bacterium
TTCGACCTTGATGTGCACGACATTCCGCAGCGCCCTGGTGAGCCGGCCCACGCCCACTTTGATGTCCGATACGCTTTCGTGGCGGGGTCTGAAGAAGCGTACGCGGGCGATGGCGCAGACGACTTCTCTTGGGTGAAGCTAGACGCAACAGGCTTCGACGAAAGCGTCTCAAGGCCCCTCCGCAAACTCCAAGGGATGCCCAACCAGGGCTAGGACTAGGACTTGCCGAACCCACGCTTCCTTCCCCGCTCGCAACTGAGCTCGCCAGCGGCTCGCAACTGAGCTCGCCAGCGGCTCGCAACTGAGCTCGCCAGCGGCTCGCAATTGAGCTCGCCAGCGGCTCGCAATTGAGCTCGCCAGCGGCTCGCGGGGAAGGTGCCCCGTAGGGGCGGATGGGGCAGCCCGAGTGAGCCACCAGTCTCGAGCTGGGAAGGGGTTGTTCAGGTCCAGGTCCAGGTCTAGGTTGGGTTTGGGGGTTAAGTGACTTCGGCCGCCGACCGAGCATCATCAATGGCTTTCTGGCTGAGGTGGCGGCGACCAAAGGTCCAGATTGCGAAGAACACTACCGCTGCAAAGAAGAAGGGGGCTCTGAGGGCGAGCTCTCGAGTTTGGGTCGCCTCGACAAGCTTCACGATAAGGCCTCCCAGGAGCGTTCCGATGGGGATCATGCCCCACGCGAAGAATCGGTAGACGGAGTTCACTCGGCCGAGGAGGTGATCGGGAATGATGGTCTGTCGAAGCGAGACGGTGATCACGTTCCACATGGTCCCTAGAAAGGACCCAATGGCGAACATGGCCCACACCAAAACGGCGTCTGAGGCAAACCCGATGAGTCCTGTCGTGATGCCGCTACCGATAAGGGTGAGGGTGAGGGTGTTGCCGCCCCCGATCTTTTCCGAGGCCTTGCTGGCCAGAACACTTCCAAGAATTCCGCCCACCGCGCCCGCCGTGGTCAGTAGTCCGAACTGCGCTGCGGAGAGACCCAAGACCTCCTGAACAAAGAGCACGAAGGCGGCGAGTGACAAGCTCAGCATTGCGTTGAGCAGCCCCAAGATGATTGCAAGGCTGCGGAGCAGAGGATGTTTCCAGAGCCATCGCACTCCTTCCTTGAGGTCTGCAGTCCAAGGCTTCGGCTCGACATCTGGCAGGTCGCTCGTCGCCTTGAACGAGCCGGATATGCCGAAGATCAGGAGGGCTGAAACCAGGAACGTTCCGGCGTCTACAAAGAAGGGGAGTGAAAAGGCGACGGCGAGGAGGAATCCAGCAGCTGGCGGGCCAACGAAGCTGTTCGCGGTCATTTCAGCCCCCCAAAGTGCGCCGTTTGCTTTCTCGAGATGCTCAGGTTCGACGAGTGAGGGCATGAGCGTCTGAGCAGCGTTGTCTCGAAGAACTTCAGCGAACCCGAAGATTAAGGCTGATCCGTACAGGACCCCTAGGAAGAAGGTCTGGTTTGGCGGAGCTGTGAAGGCCTCGGAACCGAGCCCTGCGAGTCCGGCAAGGTCGCTGGTGTTTGATATGACGAAGAGGGCAACGCCGAGCGTTACAGCGAACCGGACAGCGTCCATGGCTGCAATCGTCTTCTTGCGGTCGAGCCGGTCCGTAATGACCCCAGCCGGCAGGGAGAAGAGGAGCCATGGCAGCCTCACGGCAACGCCCATGAGAGCGATGTGGACTGGGTCGCGGGTCACAGCCGATGCCAGCCAAGGATAGGCAACGGCACTCAAGCCGTCGCCGAAGTTGGAGATGAGACTGGCGATCCAGAGCTTCCAATAGTTGCGTCCGAGGCCTTTCATCGGAGAGATTATAGAGTAAGAGAGCACGAGAACCCCGATGCAAGGCCCGGCGCAGTCGACTCGGCTCCTCTAGGCTTTATCTATGTTGTCTCGCGTAGCACGTAACGGATTCCGAGCGCTCCGGCTTGATCGGTCGCTCTACCGAGAACTGCAATTCTCAAGCGAAACCGCTGGTGACGCGGTGGTTGCCATGGCGCTGCTCCTTGTCGTCGGGTGGTTGCGGCTGGTGTTTGACGGAAGGTTCTCGCTGTCACCTTTGTTGTCCTCAATCCTGAGTGTTGTGGTGTTGTGGGTGGTGACGGGCGCGTTGCTCTGGTTGGTTGCGACCAAGCTGTTCGACGGCCTAGGAGGGATCCAGAACACGATCTCGCTTGCGGGGTTTGCATTCCTTCCGTGGGTGCTCATGTCATCGTTCGGTTTCTCACTGCTTTCGTGGTCGCTTCGCCTAAGCATCGGGGCGGTCCTAGTTCCGGTAGCGCTTGTCTGGACAGGGCTGGGGATGGTCCTTGTGGCTGAAGTGGCCGTTGGTCTCGAGCGCCCCAAGTCGATCTACGCGGCAGGGGTCGCGGCCGTTGGGCTTTGGGCTGTCAGACTCCTGCTCTTTTGACGGCTCTTGAAACTGAGTTGATGTTCTCCTATCGAGTGGACTTTGCGTACGACGGGACTGATTTCAAGGGATACGCGATCCAGCCGGAGCAGCGCACTGTTCAGGGGGAGCTCGAGGCAGCGCTGAGTCGGATAGGTGGACAGATCAAGACGGTGGTGGCTGGACGGACTGACGCCGGTGTCCACGCTCATCACCAGGTCTTGAACGTCAAGACCGAGAGGGAGCTTGATGGTGAGGGAGCCCTGCAAGCGCTCAACACCATGCTCAAGGCGGACATTTCGGTGCGGTCGGTCAGTCCTGTTCCCGAAGACTTCTCGGCTCGGTTCAGCGCCACTGGCAGGACCTACCGATACTTCATCAAGGATGGCGGGTGGTCCGACCCCTTTGAGCGGCGGCGCAACTGGGTACTCAAGGAGCGGCTCGCCCTTCCACCCATGGTCGAGGCTGCCAACTACTTTGAGGGAGAGATCGATTTCTCCAGTTTCTGTAAGGCCACCGATGGCCGTTCGCCGGTTAGGTCGGTGAGGCGCGTGGAGTGGGAACGGACCGCGACACACACAGTTCTCGAGGTGGAAGCCGCCTCATTCTGTCAGCAAATGATCCGATCCATAGTTCGCTGGATGGTCGATATCGGCCGCGGTGAGATCGTCCCGAGTGACACGCCGGCGGTACTGGAGGCCAAGGATCGTCGAGCGAGTCGAGGAGCCGCTCCGCCGCAGGGCCTGTTCTTGTGGAAGGTGGATTACTCACAGACCTAGACCTAGACCTAGACCTAGACCTGGACTTGGGTCGACTTTGACCTTTTCCTGCGGCTTCTCTATCATTACTTCGCTTGGTCTCGGCTGAGCTTTCCCGCACAAGCACGTGGGTAACGCCCGTGCGCATCCCCGGTTTTCTTCTATTCAAGGAACCACATTGAAGCTCCAAAAAACATACTCACCGAAGGTATCTGACATCACCCGCAACTGGTTGGTTGTTGATGCCGAGGGGCTCCCGCTCGGTCGCCTTGCGACTGAGGTTGCCTCGCTCCTGCGCGGCAAGCACAAGCCGACCTTCGCTCCTCACATGGACATGGGAGATCACGTCATCGTGCTCAACGCTGAGAAGGTTGCCGTCACATCAGCAAAGAGCCGCAGCAAGATTTACTACCGACACTCTGGCTATCCAGGAGGTCTCAGGGAAGAGACCTTCGACCACCTAATGGAACGCCGTCCGGACCAGATTGTGGAGCGGGCTGTTCGCGGCATGCTTCCCAAGAACCGGTTGGGCCGCCAGATGCTTCGTAAGCTCAAGGTGGTTGTCGGACCAGAGCATTCGCACCAGGCTCAGAAGCCTGTTGCCTATCCCCTCAACATTCGGAAGGTGCAGTAAATGGCCAAGCCACTCACCCAGACAACCGGCCGACGCAAGTCCTCGGTCGCTCGGGTACTCCTATACGAAGGTACGGGTCGCGTGATCCTGAATGGGAAGCCGCTCGACGCTTACTTCCCAAACATGGCACAGCGCATTCGGGTGCTTGAGCCGCTTCGGACAGCCCAGATTGAGGGCCAGTACGACATCATTGCCAAGGTCGAAGGTGGCGGTACCACTGGACAGGCCGACTCGGTACGCCTGGGCATCGCTCGAGCGTTGATTGAGTTGGACCCCGAGATCCGGCCGACGCTCAAGAAGGCTGGGTTACTTACTCGTGACTCTCGCAAGGTGGAGCGCAAGAAGTACGGACTCCGCAAGGCGCGACGCGCACCGCAGTACACAAAGCGGTAGGGAGCTTCGGCCTTGGCCAGACTCTCTTTCGGTACCGACGGCGTTCGCGGCACAGCCAACACTGAACTGACGCCTGACTTCGCCCTCGAACTCGGTAGGGCCTCAGCAAGTGAACTCTCGTCGGGTCCGGTCCTTATTGGAAACGACACCCGGCGATCCGGCAGCATGCTGTCGGCGGCGTTTCAAGCTGGCGTGCATTCTGTGGGTGTCGACACCGTGGATGTCGGTGTCTTCCCCTCTGGAGGAATCGGGAGGTTGACAGCGTCTTCGGATGCGACCATGGGTGTCATCATCACTGCTTCGCACAACCCGGCGGAGGACAATGGGATCAAGCTCATCGATGCCCGAGGCGCGAAGTTGACTCCCGGCCGCGAATCGGCCATTGAGTCAATCTTGGAGGGCGCCAACTGGATGACCCCAAAGGGTCCTGGAGTGGGTTCGCGTCGTGGCAATCCCGATGCACTCAACCAATACCTTGAGATGTTGACCTCGGGATTTCCCTACAAGTTTCGGGGCATCTCGGTGGTACTAGATACGGCAAACGGTGCGGCCTATCAGGCGGCACCCGAGCTGATGTCGAGACTCCACGCTGATGTTGAGACGATTCACAACACTCCAGATGGGAACAATATCAATCTCAGCTGTGGAGCAACTGACACTGCCTCGTTGCGCCAGGCATGCGTGGGGAAGATCGGGCTAGCTTTTGACGGCGATGCCGATCGGCTCATCGGCGTTGACGAGCAGGGGCGAGAAGCAAACGGCGATGTGATCATGGCTGTGATCGCCAAGTTCATGAAGGAATCGGGGACGCTTCGCAATAACACCGTTGTGGGAACCGTCATGTCCAACCTCGGCTTCAAGTACGCGATGCGTGACCTTGGCATTGAATATATCGATGTGGCGGTTGGCGACAGGAACGTATCGGCTGCCTTGGAGGAGTCAAAGGCAGGCCTCGGCGGAGAGCAGTCGGGTCATGTCGTCTTCCCTAGGATCGCCCCGAGCGGCGATGGCTTGTTGAGCGCGGTTCGGCTTCTGGAAGTTGTCGCTGCGACGGGTAAGAGTTTGGCGGAGCTTCGAGACGAGGCGATCACTGAGTACCCGCAGGTGCTTCGCAATGTGACCGTTGCCGACGCTTCTGGGCTATCGGACAACCAGCAGTTGTGGTCAGCTGTTGAGAAGGCCGAAACGGCGCTGGGCGACAACGGCAGAGTTCTTGTTCGAGCGTCTGGAACAGAGCCTCTGGTCCGAGTAATGGTTGAGGCGTCGAGTGGTCACCAAGCCACTGAGCTTGCCATGGAACTTTGTGAGATTGTCCGAGTTTCGATGAGTTGAGCCGCCATACGTTGGTGTGGATCGGTTCGGATAGAAATCAACGTTC
>CAXMPE010000080.1:0-2872 GCA_964195245.1 uncultured Verrucomicrobiales bacterium
TGGTTCGCAAGCTCTGCAAGTCACGGAATCGGCTGATCGAGGCCTATCCGGATAACGTCAAGCCGATCGGATTCCTCGCGACGCTTGATCGCACATCCCCGTTTGGTAAATGGTTGGCCATTGCTGGTGCTCTGGCCTACTGGGTCATTGGCGGCTTTAAGACACATATGCCGCGGCTCCTTCGCGCGAAGACGATCGAGGAGCTGGAACCGGTTGTCGACACTTCAAACTCCCGCGGCGGCATCGAATACTTCGACGCCTACCTCACCGACAACGATTCGAGATTCGTTTTTGGTTTCATTCGCTCTGCCCTAGATGTTGGGGCGCAGGCTGTGAACTACGTGGATCTGGTCAAGGCAGAAAGGGTTGACGGGAGGTGGCACCTCACCCTGAGGGATCTCGAGGGCGATGGTCCAGAGATAACCTGCAGGGCGACCACGTTGGTCAATGCTGCGGGCCCGTTCAGCGGTGGTCTCAACGAGCAGCTTGATGTCGAGACGGAGCACCGACTCGTCTTCTCGAAGGGCATTCATTTGGTCGTTCGCAGGTTGACCAAAGGCAATAGGGTGTTGGCGTTCTTCGATGACACTGGTCGGCTTTTCTACATCATTCCCATGGGCGGGCGCTCAGTGATCGGGACAACCGATACTCGGGTTGACACCCCTTACACGAGCGTCACCGACGAGGATCGAGACTTCTTACTCAGCCAGATCAACGCTCGGCTTGACCTAGACGAACCGTTGAGCGTCGAGGATGTGTTGGCTGAACGATGCGGTGTTCGGCCGCTGGTTGTTGATGCCGCAGGTGACGACGAGGAAGAGACGGATTGGACCAAGCTTTCGCGCAAGCACGAGATGGAAGTGGACCTGCAGAACAGGGTGGTGACAATCTTCGGCGGGAAGCTCACCGACTGTCTCAACGTTGGAGAGGAAGTCGCCGAGGCGATAGAGGCGCTAGGAATCCCCCTTGAACCGGACACGGGCGCTTGGTACGGCGAGCCAGCTGAGGCCACTCGCCAAGAGTTCTTTCGGCTCGCGCATCTAATGGACCTCGATGATCTGCCTTCTACTCTCAACCACGAGTCGCTCTCTACCCGGCTTTGGAGACGATACGGGCGCAGAGCGTTCGCCATGTTGGAAGCTATCCGGCAAGATGAGTCGATGGCCGATCGCATCATTGAGACCGCCTCGTATCGGCGGGTGGAGCTCCACTTGGCCGCGAACACAGAAATGGTTACGCGGCTGGAAGACTTCCTGCGCAGGCGGTCCAAGATCAGCCAGGTCGTCTACGACGAAGACATCAAGGCTTCCCCAGGCCTTCACGAAGCGGCTCACATCCTGTTCGACGATGATGCGGACGATCGCCTGAACGAGTACTTCTTAGGCCTCGAGACCCGGTAACGCCCAAAGCAAACCTAGGCCTGACCCAGAATTGGAGGGATTGTCGCCATTGGAGCGTCAAGGGAGACCCTTTAGGAATCGTCACTTTTTGTCGATAGGAAGGGACGTCTAATAGTCTCTCGCTCGATTGGGGCCCCTCATGTCCAAACGCATTCTGCTCACCGTACTTGTCGGTCTCATGACCACGGCAGCTCTGGCAACGGTGGCCTTCGCCGGGGAGACTCTTCCCGCTGGCGATTACACCCTGACAATCCCCGGCGCAGGAGACTTCGAATTCACTGTGACAACGGAGGGCGAGGAAGCCACAGTGGTAGCTGTGATGGCTCCGGAGAACTGGAACGTCGATGACCATGATGCCGCGAAAGTCGAGTGGAAGAGCACCCAATATGATGACGAGGTCGAGGCGAAAGACGGCAAGGTTGAAGCCGATGTTGACTGGGCGGAAGGTGATGTCGTCCTCACTCTGACCGATGGACTCAAGATCACCGTGAGCAAAGATGGGGACGTCTACTCACTTGTACTAGAAGATTCAAGTGGGTGGGAAGTAGCTGGCGACAACGGTGAGTGGCTGATTCTTAGTGGCGCAGACGATGACATGGCCTTCAAGGTTGAGGCCGACGAAGACGGTGTGGAGATCAAGGTGGTCAACCCCGCCGACGACAACTTCAACGACGATGAAGACGAAGACGAAGACGAGGATGACGACGACGAGGAGAAGGACGAAGCCAAGAGCAACAATGGCAAGGGTCGCCCTTAACTCGTAGTTCTCAAGCTCGCACCGAGACGACCCGATACCTCCACACATGACTCGCAGACGGATTATTTCGATAGCCTTGGGCGTTTCTGGTCTGCTGCTTCTCTCCTCATGCGGGGGAGAATCGGTGGCCGATGCGGCTGTCCGTCCTCCTTCGAGCTCCAGTGTGTCGACGGTTCTGCAGTCGGCCGAACCAACCGCCGAAGAAGCGGTTCTGGGCGCTGTTGACAAGATGCTTGACTTGGGGTCGTACGCTTTCGAAGGAACCGTGATCATCACCTCCACGTCGAGCGCCGAGTTCAAGGTGTCAGGTTGGGTCAACGGCAAAGACAGCGAAATCGCCCTGACGTCCGGCGAGCAGACAGTGATCACTCGCGTGATTTCGGGGGTAGCCACGGTGGAGCAAGATGGTGTTGTTACCGAAATCCCAATTGGGGAGGCTGGAGATGCCCCATCGCTGGAGATTCTCACCGGTCTCAGGAAGCCTCAGTTTGCGACAGATTCGTCAGTTCGCGGCACCTTGACGGCCGCCGACCTGCGTTCCAGCGGATTCGATGTGAGCGGCGTTGCCTGGGTGACAGTCTTCCTGGGAGATGATGGCGATATTGCCGGCTACACCTTGACCCCCAACAGCGGCGGCTGGTCGGTAGAGATGTCATTTTCCGAGCTCATCGCGTAACCCAAATCGCAACGAAGGGCTGTGCTCAGCCTCGGTTGT
>CAXMPE010000081.1:0-5395 GCA_964195245.1 uncultured Verrucomicrobiales bacterium
TATTGCAAAGGATCCCTCGTTTACGTTTAGAATCCCCCCGACGCTCCCAACCGAGGTAGATACATACCGTGTCCGCGTACTTTCAGGACTACATCACAGTGGCTGCTTTCGCCGGACTTGGAGTGGTCCTGGTAGCTGTCATGTTGGGGGTTGCCTCACTGCTGCGTCCATCGAAGCCCAACAAGTTCAAGGGCATGATTTATGAGTGTGGCGTTGACGCTGTAGGTGACATGTGGAGCCAGACGCATGTTCGCTATTTTATCTTTGGGCTCCTGTTTGTGATCTTTGACGTAGAGGCCGTGTTCATCTTTCCGTGGGCCCTCGTCCTAGAGCAACTTGGCGTCTTCGGTCTAGTAGAAATGCTCGTCTTTATCTGGATTCTGCTTATGGGATTGGTCTATGCCATTCGTAAGGGAGTGCTCAAGTGGGAGTAGTCGCTGAAAGGTTCGGTGCAGTAAAGCCAATCTCGTGGCTGCTCAACTGGTCCCGCAGCTATTCGCTGTGGATGTTCCAGTTCGGGCTTGCCTGCTGTTCCGTCGAGATGATTGCTGCTGCAGGACCTCGGTATGACATGATGCGTTTTGGCATCATTCCGTTCCCGGCCTCGCCGCGCCAGGCCGACCTCATGATTGTTGCTGGCACACTCACCGACAAGATGGCTCCGGTGGTGCGCCGTCTCTATGATCAAATGCCAGAACCCAAGTACGTCATCTCGATGGGTTCCTGCTCGAACTGCGGTGGACCTTATTGGGACTCCTACTCGGTCACCAAGGGCGTCGACCAAATCATCCCCGTAGATGTTTATGTGCCAGGGTGCCCGCCCCGGCCCGAAGCCCTCATGGAGGGCATCGTGATGCTCCAGAAGAAGATTCAGGGCGAGAACATCCCAGAGAAGTGGACACAGCGTGACTTTGAGCCGGTCTGAGTCAATGGATGCGTTTGGGGCCGAGTTTGCTCAGGCTGTAGGCGCTTCGGGCTACACAACCGAGCACGACACGCTCAAGGTGCGCGTTTCGAACGAGCAGTGGGTGACTGCGGCCACAGCAGGGCGAGATGACTTCGACCTCGTGTTCCTCTCCTATATCTCAGCCATCGACTGGGCAAACGATGTTGCGGTTGGAGACGCTCCGCAGGAACCGGTCGAAGAGCGGTTTGAGCTACTCGCCGCCATTGGCGACGTGACCGAGGGTCGGCTTGTTCATCTCTCCACAGATCTCCCTAAAGATGGGGCCTCTATCGCCTCGTTGACTGATGTGTACCCGGGTGCAAACTGGCATGAGCGCGAAGCCGCCGAGATGTTCGACATCGCGTTCGAAGGACACCCCAATCTGGTCAAGATCTATCTGCCAGATGGTTTTGAAGGGTTCCCGCTGCAAAAGTCGTTCGGGCTCCTGTCTCGCGAAGTGAAACCTTGGCCGGGCGATGTCGACGTCGAAGGCCTCCCTGGGGACGACGAATGATCGATCAAGAGTTCATGCATCATCTGGGTGACGTCTCGGTTTCGATTGAGCTTGAGACTGAGGATATGACGCTCAACATTGGGCCCCAGCATCCGTCCACTCACGGAGTGTTGCGTCTCGTTGCAAAGGTGGATGGCGAGGTCATTACCGATGTGAAGCCTGTCCTGGGTTACATGCACCGTGGATACGAAAAGATCTCCGAAGTGCGGACCTACCCTCAGGTGACCGCACTTGTGAACCGCATCGACTGGGTATCGGGATACGCAAATGAAATCCCGTTCGTTGTCGCTGCCGAGAGATTGATGGGTGTCGAGGCACCCGAGCGTGCCCAGTACATCCGGGTGATCCTTACCGAGATGGCTCGGTTGGCATCCCACCTTGCCTTCATGGGTTCGTTCCCGCTGGAGCTTGGGGCGACTACACCACTTATGTACGCATTCCGAGATCGTGAACGCATTCTTGACCTCATTGAGTCGGTCACCGGCGGGAGGTTCCACCCGAACTTCAACCGAATTGGCGGAGTGAAGCCCAATGCTGGTGCTGGCAAGACGCAAAAGAAGGCCTCTCAGGACTTGCCTGCTGGCTTTTTCGCAGAGACGCTTGCTGCCATGGACGTGGTGGACGCATCCTGTGATCAGATGGAGACTTTGGTCGGAGGCAATGAGATCTTCCGCGTCCGGGCCAAGGGAGTTGGAGTCCTACCGGCCGACATTGCTGTGAGCTACGGGGTATCTGGACCGATCCTTCGAGCGTCGGGTGTCGAGTTCGACCTGCGCAAGACCGAGGACTACCTTCCGTATGACCAGTTCGACTTCGATATTCCCACCGGCGAAAACGGTGATTCGTACGACCGGTGGTATGTGCGACTTCAAGAGATCCGTCAGTCGGCGCGCATCATTCGTCAAGCCGTTGAAGGTATTCCATCGGGGCCTCTGCGGGCCAAGGTTCCTTTGATCATCAAGGTTCCGAAGGGTGAGGCCTATGTCCGGGCGGAGAACCCCAAAGGGGAGATGGGGTACTACCTCGTGTCCGAGGGCGGTCAGGGGCCGTACCGGTTGAAGATTCGTAGTTCCTCGTTCTCGAACATCTCAATGCTTCCGTGGATCCTCGAAGGGATCCTGCTGCCAGATCTCCTTGCTGTCATGGGATCACTGGACTTTGTGCTCGGAGATGTCGACCGATGATGGCAGAACTCATGGCGAACTTCTGGGTGGTACTCGGCCTGAAACTGGCCATCATCGGCCTGTTAGTTCCCGTATCAGGGCTCTTCATTGGTTACGCGGAACTCAAGATCTCTGCTCATATGCAGGCGCGTGTCGGGCCCTACTTTGCGGGTGGGCGATACGGGTGGGCTCAGCTGATCGCCGACGGGATCAAGTTCTTCCAGAAAGAAGACCTCATCCCCGATGATGCAGATCGCCCAGTGTTCAAGTGGGCCCCAGCCCTCGTGCTCCTTTCCTCGGTCTCGCTCTTCATCGTCATCCCCTTCAGCGACACGCTCGTCGTACGCGACCTCGATATTGGGATCTTTTTTGTCCTTGCGATCTCGTCGGTGGGAACGATCGGCGTGATGATGGCCGGATGGTCCTCAGCCAACAAGTATTCGCTCATCGGAGCGCTGCGAGCTGCTGGACAGCTCATCGCCTATGAACTCCCCATGGTGCTTTCAGTCATCGGAGTAGTGATCTTGGCCGAGACTATGAGCCTCAACGGCATTGTGGAAGCGCAGTCGAACTTTCACCTCATAGGCGAGATCGGAACACCTTTCGTGTTGGTGCAGCCGTTGGCTTTCGGGATCTTCATGATCGCCGCCATCGCAGAAATGTCTCGGACGCCTTTCGACATGCCGTTGGCCGAGTCCGAGATTGTCACCGGCTACCTAACCGAGTACTCCGGTTTCCGTTTCCTATTCTTCTTCCTTGGTGAGTTCGCCAACATGTTCACCTTTTCGGCCATCGCAGCAACCCTATTCCTCGGCGGCTACGACCCAATGTTCTTCAACGCCCCTTCGATCACTGGACCCGTGTGGTTGCTGATGAAGATTGCCTTGCTGGTCTTTGTGCTCATTTGGGTTCGTTGGACCTGGCCCCGCTTTCGCGAGGACCAATTGCAGCGACTCGCTTGGAAGTGGTTGGTCCCTCTTGCTTTGTTGAACATCGTTCTCACCGCGACCGCCAAGGTGGTGTTCTAGATGGGCATGCTGAATCCTCCGGGGATCCTCAAGGGACTCAAGATCACGTTGGTGAACCTGTTCACCAAGCCAGTGACTGTGAATTACCCGGTGGTCAAAGAAGAACCCCACCCCCGGTCTCGTGGTGTGATCGCTCTTGACGAAGAAGCTTGCACTTCATGCATGCTTTGTTCGCGGTCCTGCCCAGACTGGTGCATCTACATCGAAGCCCACAAGGAAGCTCGGGCCCCCGAGAAGCCAGGCGGCCGCGTCAAGGTTCGAGCCGAGCTCGATCGCTTCGATATCGACTATGCCCTGTGTATGTATTGCGGCATCTGTGTTGAGGTTTGTCCGTTCGATGCATTGTTCTGGACGCCCGAATACGAGTATTCAGAGCTGGACATGGGCAACCTACTCCACGACAAGGAACGGCTCGTTGAGTGGCTCTCTACCGTCCCAGAGGCGCCGGGGTTGGAGACATGACAGCTGTATTTGGGCTGCTCGCAGGCGCAATATTGTTCACTGGGTTTCGTGTCGTGACGTCTCGCAACGTCATGCACTCGGCTTTGTACCTAGTGGGAGCGCTTGGTGGAACCGCTGCATTGTTCGTGATGCTCTCTGCTGAGTTCGTCGCTTGGGTACTTGTCTTGGTGTACATCGGTGCCGTGATTGTTCTCTTTCTCTTCGGCGTGATGATCACGAGGGCTCCCATGGGGCGAGAAGCCAGTTTGGATAACGAGAAGCGTGGATTCGCAGCAGCGACTGCTGGATTGCTGTTCTTGATGCTGGCGGGGTCTTCGATCTACGGCTTCAAGGATGTAGAACTGCAGGGCCTTGGCGAAACTGTGAGTACAGCTGATCTTGGTATCTCGCTACTCGGCCGGTTCGTTCTGCCGTTCGAGATTGTGTCCTTCTTGCTCCTGGCCGCGTTGGTTGGTGGCATCGTATTGGCTCGCAAAGACCTCACGCCGGGACAAGAAGAGGAAGCGGGAGCGGTATGAGCATCGTCCCGATCCTTGTCCTCTCTTCGGCTTTGTTCAGCCTCGGCGTTTACGGACTTTTGGCTCGCCGGAACGCCGTCATGGTGTTGCTGGCTATTGAGCTGATGCTCAATGGGGTCAACATCAACCTCATCGCCTTCGAGGCAGCATGGGGGACCGTAGGTGCCATCGGTCAGGTGTTCACTATCTTCATGATTACGGTCGCCGCTGCAGAAGTGGGTATCGGTCTCGCCATCGTGATCCTCGTATTCCGCAACAGGGCTACGGCCAACCTCGACGATTTCACGTTGATGAAGGGTTAGCCGATGACCTCCTTCGTTACACTCGCCGCTCTGGCTCAGGAACACGCTGAAGAAGCTCATGAATTGAGCACCGGCGGCTGGGCAGCCGAGAACGCCTGGATCATGCTCGTTCTGCCGTTCGTGTCGGCCCTAGCGATCTTGGCCCTCGGAAAGAAGGACGAGCGTTGGGGATCTCGCATCGCCGTGGGCATGATGTCCTACATCTTCCTCCACGCAGCTTGGCTGTGGTATCTCACCATCACTGAAGGTGTTGTGTACGAGAAGGCCGTTTCTATCGGCGACGTTGGCCAAGGCTTCCATGTGGAGTGGGGCTGGGTAGTCGACGGGCTCTCATCGATGATGTACTTCGTGGTGGGTACGGTCGCCCTATTGGTCTTCATCTACGCGACAAGCTACATGAAGGGGGAGAAGCGCTACGCCGGTTTCTTCGCCTCCCTATCGCTATTTGCCGGAGCAATGCTT
>CAXMPE010000082.1:0-9210 GCA_964195245.1 uncultured Verrucomicrobiales bacterium
CCCGATCGCCGCTTCCGTGCTGCCAACCGTGAATTGGTTGGCGAAGGCAAGGTCCCGGCTGAGGGTCGTCCTGAGCTCATGGGAATCACGAAGGCTTCTCTTGCGACGGACTCATGGCTGTCAGCCGCTTCCTTCCAAGAGACGACTCGAGTGCTGACTGAAGCTGCCATCTCTGGCCGCTCAGACTCGATGGTTGGGCTCAAGGAGAACGTCATCATTGGAAAGCTGATCCCTGCGGGAACCGGATACAAGAAGTATCAGGATGTTGCGCCTGGGTTCCCAGACATGGACCCAATGACTGCCCTTGGCATTTTCGGAGAGGACGTCACGCTGAGCGAAGACACCCTCCCCGCAGATCCTGCCGAATGGCTTGCGTCATTGGGGACCAGTGAGGAATCGACAGACGAGGCTAAGTAGCTTCCACTAGAAGTGTTACGAAAGGGCTCGGCGGTTGCCGGGCCCTTTCGCTATTTGCCCCGTGCTTGGGAACTTTCGGTGTGCGGTACTTCGAGGAATCGGAGGAAGAACTGGACGATTGGACCGATGAGCAGGACGAAGGCCAGGGTGCCTACGCCAGCCGTTCCCCCAAGGAGGATGCCAACGATGAGTGCCAAGGCCTCAACAACGGTTCGAGCGAGGCGGATCGAGATACCCCGCTGAGCGAGTCCCGTCATGAGGCCGTCTCGAGGGCCGGGACCTAAGCCCGCACCGAGGTAGAAGCCGGAGCCGAGACCGATGATGACGATTCCGCCCAGCATCATCACCCATCGAACCGTGTTGCTTTCGAAAGCTTCCGGAAGCAGCTTGAGCGTGATATCGATCACTGGGCCGATCACGAGCGCGTTCATGAGGGTGCCGAGCCCGAGCCGCTGTTTGAGGGGGATCCACAGGATCAGAGTTCCGCGACCGGTGAGAATTACAATTGTCCCAATTGAGAGACCAAGGATGCCGGCAGCCCCCTGATGGAATACGTGCCACGGCGAGACTCCGAGGTCCGCAGCCAGACCCATGCCTCCGCCGATCCCAAACAGCACCAACCCCAAGAACAACCGGGATAGGCGCGTTGGGAGTTCGGGACGCGGGGGGAGTGGGAGCATTTAAGAGAGACTAGAACTAGAACTAGAACTAGAACTAGAACTACTAGAACTAGAACTAGAACTAGAACCAAGGTCAGGTCAAGGTCAAGGTCAGGCACCCGTCTGTGAACCGTGGGGTGGGCGGTGTTCTAGTTCTAGTCTTAGTTCTAGTTGCTGAAGCGGAGCGGAGGCCGGGCTACGCGGCTAGTAATGATCCCGACTTGAAGACTCGCCATTGTTGGTAGCTGGATGGGGCGTCGCGGAGGTCTCGTAGTGAATTGGTGTCGAGCACCACTACGTCGCCAACGGCGCCGCGAACTAGCGTGCCCCGCTCACTCCATTCCATCGCGAGCGCAGATCCTCGAGTTGCCGACCAAAGGGCCATTTCGTGCGACATTCCGTAAGTGATTTGGGCGAGCCAGATTGACAGCCATTGGTCTGTGTTCATGGCGCAGGAAGCGATACCGCCGGAGCCCAGGGCGGTGACGGTCGTGTGCCACAGCTCCTTCGCGTTGCCGTGAGCGCGGTGGTGGCTGGGCAGAAGGGTGACTGCTCGGCGAGCCTCGACTAGGGCTCCTGAGAGATCATCGCTCAAGCCAGCAGCGACGTACCCTCGTGGATCGAGGCGCGATGACAGGGCGACGCTTTCGGCGTCTCCCATGTCGAGCAAGTCGACCCAGTCGGTGAGGTAGGCCCCAGTCCCGATCGTTCTCACCGGACTGTCGGGGGATCCAAGACCTTCGAGCCGAAGGAGGAACCCGACGTCCGCGACCGTCTGATCGATGAGATCGAGTGGGTTTGAGGTGTTGGTCTCACATGAAGCCGCAAGGGTGGTGGAACCCGACGCCGCCATGCGATCCCAGAGCCCGGTGGGCGGTGTTCGATCAGCTGCTGCGCCAATCGCGTGAGCATCCACCAGCCCTGGCACAGCGACTCGGCCTTCACAGGAGAGAGTGGGAAGGTCGCGGTACTTGTGAGGCAGCGTGCGTTGGGGACCCGCCCAAGTGACCACCCCTCCGCTAATGGCCACGGCAGCATCAGCGATCTCGCCGAGAATGCCTGACACGAATCGGTCACATGTCACGAGCGTCCCGATGTCTGTGAGGAGCACGTCTCCCCTAAAACCGGTGTCGGTCTGGTTCACCTCGTTGCAGACTGTGATGCACTCGTTGCAGATAGCTATGCGGCTGGGACCTCGGACGAGATGAGGAACTAGAGACTCGTCTTTGCCACAAAAGCTACAAGAAATACGCACGCGTGGAGAATAGTTAAACCGCCGGTCTACGGGGGGATTGGGCGGTCCCTGCAGTCATGTACAAGAACTAAGACGAAGACTAGAACTAGGACTAAACCAGCCCTGGCTGTTCTAGTCTTAGTTCTAGTCCTAGTTGCTCTTGGGTTTACTCAAATACTGCGTCGCCTAGGGCGGCCAGTCGGTTGGTCTCTGCTTCGTGCAGGACTTCAAGTATGTCGGTGTCGATGAGTTCTTTACGATCTAGCAAGGCGTCTCTCAAGGCTTCGACGAGGTATCGGTGCTCGTTCATGAGTTGGGTCACTTTGACCTTTTGCTCGTCGAGGATGTTATCGATCGCCGTTCTACCGCCCGGTTCAGCGAGCAGTTGGGCCACAAGGTTGCCGCCAAACGCCCCAGTGTCAGCCGCGCGGTAGGAGATCAATGATCCGCCGAGTCCCATGGATCCCACCATTTCAGCAGCAACATTGGTCGCCGACAGGAGGTCCCCGGCCGGTCCAGAACCTGACTCACCGAAGAACACCTCCTCAGCAACCATCCCGCCGAGAGATATCTGAATCATGGCTCGTAGCTCGCTCTGCTTCTGTGTATGGCGCTCTTCTGTCATTCGGTGGGCAAGGAATCCGAGGGCCTCTCCTCGCTTGACTATGGAGAGCACTTCGAGGCGGCGTCCCTTGCCGACCAGGTAGGCGATGACCGCGTGGCCTGCTTCATGGGTGGCAATAGTTTCGAGTTCGTGCGCTGGGGACTCCACTTCCTCGGGAAGGCCCAGCTCCGTCTCGAAGCGGGCCTGGGTGACGTCGGCGGGGTTCAACTCGTGGCGGTCTTCGCGCAGCGCTAGGAGCAAGGCCTCGTCAAAAAGGCGTTCAAGTGAGGCGGGCGTGTAGCCCAACGTCGCCGACGCAATGTCTTCCCGGGCGTTGGGCTCGTCTAAGTCAGGTGTGTGCGCCTTGCGCTCTAGGAACAGGTCGATAAGTTCTCGGCGGCCAGCGTGGCCAGGGTGAGGGAAGTGGAGCACGCGATCGAACCGACCAGGGCGCAGCAGCGCCTTATCGAGAGAGGCTGCTCGGTTGGTGGCGGCGATGAGAAGGAGGTTTGTGTACTCAGGCGGTGCGCCCTTGAGCTGCCGGTGGGGCGCCAAGAAGTAGTTGACCTTGCGTCGGAAGAAGGCTCGGAACTTCTCGCTGCCAGGAGGGTTGTCAAAGCTTTGCATCTGGACAAGAAGCTCGTTAACGACTCCACCGCTGCCTTGATTCGTGATGGCGTTTACCTCGAGTGATTGATCAAGTTTCGACGCACTAAAGCCAGATACCCCACCTCGAGCAAGGCCAATGGCGTCGATCTCCTCGATGAACCCAATTACACCGCCCTCAAGACGTGCCGTCTTGCGGAGTGCCTTGAAGAAGGCTCGAATCCTGCGCGCTGTCATTCCGTAGAACATGGACTGGAACGACGTGGCCGAGATGAAGAGGAAAGGAACGTTGGCCTCCTTGGCCATCGCCTTTGCCATGTGGGTCTTGCCAGTGCCGGGGGGGCCCTCGAACAAGACACCGCGACGCGGCCGCCCACCCATCTGGTTGCGGTACAGGTCATGGTCAGTGAGCACGGCCAATGTGTGCTTCACCTCGCCGAGGACCTTGCCAAGTCCTCGAACGTCGTCGAAGCCAATATCAATTTGCTCGGGTTGGATGATGATGTGCGGAGATCGGCCGTTGGCCAGCATCGGGAGGACGAGCACAGCACCAAGAAGAAGGATGAGAATGATGCCAGGAGCCCAGACGGCGACGTCGTCGCCGAGATCGATGGCGGGGAACATAGACTTCCCATCCAGCAAGCGTGACCACATCCAACCGGCTGGAACCATCAGCCCCAGTGCCAGCCATTTCAGCCTCTTCTGTCGAATCCTCTCACGCTGTGTTGATACACTCGCCATAAATACCACCCTCCGTGGTATTACCTTAGGCCAGTAGCCACAGAGCGCAAGACAGAATTAATGAAAAGCTCCAGTTCCAGGCTCCACCGGGAGCTCAGGCCGAGGCGGAGTAACGAACTAGAACTAGAACTAGAACTAGGACCAAGAAGTTGGGGCTGGTTCTAGTTTTGGTTCTAGTCCTAGTTTGTGAAAGAGGGAATGCTCACCAGCGAGGGGACGTTAGACACCGTATGCGTATCCGCCTTTTGCTTCTGCTCGTCTTGTTCGCCGCTGTTGCTGCTGGCTGCGGCGGGGGAGCCGACGTGCCTCTTGGGACTGAAGTCCACGGTGAGTTCACGACGAACGCCGCCGGAGCCACAGTCTCACCCAACTTCACGCTCACACTGGCGGACGGTCAAACATGGTCGCTTGCTGACCAGCAGAAGCCGACGATTGTTCTGTTTTGGGCTAACTGGTGACCGATCTGTGCCCGGGAGTTACCTAGGCTCGACGAAAGTTACCCCGGCCACGAGGACGATGTATCTATCGTCGCGATTGCCGGCAAAGGTAGCGCGGGAGCGGCTGCCAAGAAGGCGGAGGAGTTTCTCCCCACGGCTCTGATTCCCTGGGGCTATGACGACGACTCCGAGATCTGGGATCTCTATCGCGTGACGGGCACGCCAACAGCGGTCTACCTCAGCGCCAGTGGAGAAGTTCTAGCAGTAGCCCCCGGAGCGTTGCCCCAAGACTTGGAAACACTGTTCGCCCAATTGGTCGAACAAGGAAGCTAGTCCGCCCGAAGGGCGGACTACAACTACAACTACAACAACGATTAGCCCCTGACGCGCTTCCTTCCCTGCGGAGCGGGGGAGGTGGGTCCCGAAGGGACTAGGAGGGGGCAGCTCGCCGGAGCCACCAGTGTCAAACCGGAACGCCCTCTTCAGTTGTGGTTGTGGTTGTGGTTGTGGTTGTGGTTCTAGTTCTAGTTCTAGTTCTAGTCTCTCTTGAATGCCAAGCCTTCACTTTCGACTGGGATCTTTCCCCGTCACTATCTCTCCCACGGTTCTCTTGCTCTTTGGGTTCATCTTGTTCACCAACTCTGGGCAGGGTGTGGGCTTCGGAGCGGCGATTGCTGGGACTGTCACCGTGGCACTACTTGTTGCCGTGCTCACCCATGAGCTCGGGCACGCCGTCCTAGCCAAGAGGACTGGGGCGAAGCCCGAGATTCGGCTGCATGGCATGGGTGGGGTCACGATGTGGCTCCCCACTAGGGAAGTGCCGCTGCGAGAGCGATTCGCCATTTCAGCAGCTGGGAGTGCCACCCAATTGGCGGGTGCTTTTGCCGTGTTCGCAGCTGGGCGTGCTGGGCTGTTGGGGAGCGCTCTTGGAGAAAACTTCGCCGGTTCACCCTTTCGATTCCCGATTGACGCCTATGGCATCGGTGGCTTCCCTGTGTTGTTCGTCGCCATGGTCGTGTATCTCGGAATGGTGTGGAGTCTCTTCAACTACATCCCAATCCCAGGCCTTGACGGCTATCACATGCTGGACAGTGTTCTGCAAGGGTTCATGGAGCCGCAGGCTGCCAAAGTGACCCTAAGAGTCGTCGGAATTCTGGTGGCTGGGGGTGGTGCGTTCCTGGCGTTCTCCTTGGGGTATCGGTTCCTTGCCTACTACCTCGGGTTCCGCGTATTTGAGGCGTTACAGCAGCGCTGATTTGGGTGCGTTTCATTTTGCGTTCGATGCATCAACGCGCGTATAATTCATGTCCGGTTCCTCGGAATCGTATGCGGTAGTGCACAAACACGCGCCACTGCGATAAGGGTCGGCTCAACATCGATAGGTACAAAACCCAGACAGGGATGCGTACTTTGTCAGAGCCAACGACCAAAAGACACTCGACGAAAGCTCCCAACAGGGGATTGAGTCGCTCACCGTGCCCTCAAGAGGGTTGGTGGGAAGCAATTCAAGAATTTTTAGTCAAGGAGAAACATGCCAACAATTCAGCAGCTTGTTCGGCAAGGACGCCGTCCTAAGGGCAACAAGGAGCGCACACCAGGTCTTGGTGGTGCGCCACAGCGACGCGGTGTCTGCACCCGCGTCTACACCGTTACCCCTAAGAAGCCGAACTCGGCCATCCGCAAGGTGGCTCGTGTCCGACTGACATCAGGTGCTGAAGTTACTGCGTACATCCCCGGCGAAGGCCATAACCTCCAGGAGCACAGCATCGTGTTGGTTCGTGGTGGTCGTGTGAAGGACCTTCCGGGTGTCCGTTACAAGGTAGTTCGAGGGGCGTTGGACACTTCTGGGGTTACAGACCGCCGTCAGGCCCGCTCCCACTACGGATCGAAGAAGGCCTAACTATGTCACGCAGAGGCCCAGCCCAGAAGCGAGAGCTCGCTCCAGATCCGATTTACCGCTCAGTGCTCGTGAGCCAGCTCGTCAACCGCGTGTTGCTTGACGGCAAGAAAGAAACTGCTCGCCGCATCGTGTACTCCGCCCTCGAGACTGTCGAGCGTCGCACCTCCCAAGACCCGATCACCGTGCTGAAGCGAGCCGTTGAGAACGTGAAGCCGTCCGCCGAGGTGCGTTCACGCCGCGTCGGTGGTTCGTCGTACCAGGTGCCTGTTGAGGTTGGTCCTCGTCGGTCACAAACCCTTGCGATCCGCTGGCTTGTCCAGTTCGCTCGCAAGCGCCGCGAGCGTTCCATGGCCGAGCGCCTCGCAAATGAGATTTTGGATGCATTCAACCGGACCGGGGCGTCAATCAAGCGCCGCGAGGACCTCCACAAGATGGCTGAGTCCAACCGGGCGTTTGCCCACTACCGCTGGTAGCTATTAGTACCAGCACTTAGACAACTCCATAATGACCGGATTTTAAAGGAAAAAGGAAGCAGTATGCCGCGACAACAGCCACTCGAGAGGATGCGCAATATTGGGATTATGGCCCATATTGACGCAGGAAAAACCACCTTGACTGAGCGTATCCTTTATTACACCGGTAAGACTTACAAGATCGGTGAAGTCCACGATGGCGGCGCCGTCATGGACTGGATGGAACAGGAACAAGAGCGTGGTATCACTATCACCTCAGCTGCCACCACCTGTTTCTGGGACGATCACATGATTCAGATCATTGATACCCCGGGGCACGTTGACTTCACTGTTGAGGTTGAGCGTTCCTTGCGCGTACTCGATGGGGCTGTGGCTGTCTTCGATGGTGTTGCTGGAGTGGAACCACAGTCCGAGACGGTGTGGCGTCAGGCCGACAAGTACAGCGTCCCTCGGATGTGCTTCATCAACAAACTCGACCGTACAGGAGCAGACTTCTGGTTTGACGTACAGTCCATAATTGACCGGCTGAGCGCTGACCCGGTTGTCATGCAGATCCCGATTGGTACCGAAGCTGACTTCAACGGGATCGTTGATCTCGTAGAGATGAAGGCCCACCTCTGGCACGATGACGATGGCAAAGAGTGGGAAGTCACCGAGATTCCTGCCGACCTAGTCGAAAAGGCGCAGGAATTGCACGACGTCCTAGTCGAACGTGCTGCTGAGGCAGATGAAGCCCTGCTCGAAAACTTCTTTGAGAACGGCACTCTTACGGTGGACGAGATCCACCAAGGGATCCGCCGAGGCACACTTGACCAGCTCTTCGTGCCCACCTTCTGCGGGTCTGCCTTCAAGAACAAGGGTGTCCAGCTGCTCCTCGACGCTGTGGTTCGGTACATGCCTAGCCCGCTCGACGTTGACACCATTCAAGGCTTCAACCCTCGCCAGGAAGACGAGCAGCTCACTCGGTCGGCATCAGATGATGAGCCGTTCTCGGCGTTGGCTTTCAAGATCATGTCAGACCCACACGTCGGCAAGCTTGTTTACTTCCGGGTGTACTCAGGTCAGGCCAAACAGGGTGACTCTGTGATTAACGCCCGCACAGGAAAGAAGGAGCGCTTCGGGCGACTCCTTCGGATGCATGCAAACGACCGCGAGGAAGTCAAAGAGCTGTTTGCTGGTGACATTGTTGCGTGTGTTGGACTCAAGAACACTCGCACCGGCGACACGCTTGCTGCTGAGAACGCTCCAATCCAGTTGGAGTCGATGAGCTTCCCAGATCCTGTGATCTCGGTCGCCATTGAGCCAAAGACCAAGGTGGATGACGAGAAGTTGGGCGTTGGCCTACAGCGTCTCGCAGAAGAGGACCCAACATTCACGGTCCATTCTGACGAAGAGACCGGCCAGACGATTATTGCTGGGATGGGTGAGCTTCACCTTGAGGTCATTGTTGACCGTCTGAAACGTGAGTTTGGTGTGGAAGCCAACGTTGGTCGTCCACAGGTCGCCTATCGCGAGACCATCAAGCGGGCGGTAATGAAGGTCGACGGAAAGTACATCAAGCAGTCCGGTGGTTCGGGCCAGTACGGCCACGCGACCATCAACTTGGAGCCACTGCCCCCAGGCAGCGGTTATGAGTTTGTGGACGCTGTTCGCGGTGGACGTGTTCCTCGTGAGTACATCCAGCCGGTTAACAAGGGAATTCAGGGCAGTCTCGATCAGGGCGTTCTCGCCGGATACCCGCTTGTGGACATCCGAGCGACGCTTGTCGATGGTTCGTACCACGACGTTGACTCGAACGAGATGGCCTTCAGGATCGCAGGTTCAATGGCGCTGCAAGCAGCCGCCAAGGAAGCAGGAATCAAGATCCTCGAGCCAGTAATGGAAGTAGAGGTTGTCACACCCGAGGACTACATGGGTGACGTAATCGGCAACCTCAACTCGCGACGTGGTCGCATCGAGGGAATGGAAGAGCGGGGAGGAGCGCGCGTTGTCAACGCGATCGTTCCGCTATCAGAAATGTTCGGTTACTCAACAGATCTTCGAGGCCGAACCCAAGGTCGAGCCACATACTCGATGCAGTTTCACTCCTACCAGGATGTCCCAGACAGCCTGGCTACGGAGATCGTGGCAAAGACTCAG
>CAXMPE010000083.1:0-3060 GCA_964195245.1 uncultured Verrucomicrobiales bacterium
CAGTTGCGATAGCGTCGCGGAACTGGTCTTTGACCTCAGCCCACCACGTCCAAAATTCTTCAAGGAGTTCATCAAGCATCGGCAGAATCGTAGCTGACTATCGCCGCTCAAAGACCGCAAGGAAAGCAGGATGGACAGGCAATCGAGAGAGTAGGGCTACCGGCACGAACGGAGCATACGCCGAAAGGACACAGTCATATCCCGCGGCCTCAACAAGCCGTACTAACTCGGAGCCACTTGGTCGATAGATATGGGTGACGTCTTGGTCGTAGGAGCCTTCGTACAGCCATTGCTGTATGCGGTTCCCGATGGTCGGCAGATGGACGACCAGCAGGCCCCCCGGCTCCTGGCCTCCTGCCAGATGGCGTAGCGCTCGCCCTGGTTGAGCCAGATGCTCTATGACGTTGATCGCCGTGATCACATCGAACCGCCCTTCCACTGGCAGGCCCGCCTCTATGTCTCCGGCTGCGAAAACACCGTTGGGCACCCGTTTTGCGGCTTCAGTGAGACCAGCAGCTGAAATCTCGGTTCCGGTTACCTCGAACCTGCCTTCCATCCGCTCCAGAAAGACCCCGGTTCCGCAGCCCACATCGAGCAGCGTTCCTCCAGATACTCGCTTGAGTATCTGACGCTCGATGAACCGATCCCGCGCCTCGTCGACCAGCTTCGCTAACCCCTGGCTCGGACGCTGCTCTTCGTAATAGGCCCTGTCGAAGGTTTCAGACATAGTCAGGAGCCTACCGACTCCGCCGGCAGGCACTAGAGCTCGGGCTCGGGGTCGGGCCAACCCCAAATCCAGTGACATCTCGAGACAGGTGGTTCTCTCCGGTTGCCCCATCCAAAGAACCCGCATCTGCATCAGCTAACCCCCAAACACAACCTAGACCTGAACCTATACCTGAACTACCCCTTCCCGTCTCGGGATTGATGATTCACGCGGGCTGCCCCATCCGAGCCTTCGGCCCACCTTCCCCGCGAGCGGGGAAGGAAGCGCGGAGAGCGTAGACTCACGGCGTGCTTTCACTCTTGCTTTCTATCATTGCCGGGCTGCTGATGCAGGCAGCGTTCGCGCCCTTCTATCAGGGGTGGCTTGCCATTCCGGCTCTGATGTTGTTCTTTGAGGCAGGCCGCAGGGGCCGTACATCTGGCCTTGCCTTTCTTTCAGGGTTCGCCTTCGGTCTTGTCTACGTTGGTGGCCTCATGATCTGGCTCAGGGCTGTGCCTGGCCCCGCCTGGATAGCGCTAACGCCACTAACTGCGATCGGATTCGGGTTCTGTGGTGTCTGGGTGAGGAAGGCCACGAAGCTCAGCCCCCTCGGTCGGTTCTCGGGGTTAGTCGTCGCCTGGCTGGGCTTGCTCTTGATCCTGCGGTATGCACCCATCATCGCCACCGAGTGGCCTGACCCTGGCTACACCGTTGCTCAGTGGCAGCCAGCGCGCAACGTTGCGTCGCTCATCGGGACCAGTGGGTGGTCGGCCGTGCTCGCTCTCTCAGCGGCAGCTTTTGTTAGCGCCGCTTGGGAACGGTCGATCCGCTGGCTGAGCTTCGGGATTGGCGCTCTCCTGCTCGTGTTTGGGATAGGATCGCTTATCGACCCAGCCCCGCAAGGCCAACCCCTTGAAGTTGCGGTCGTTCAGGGCAACACGCCTTGTGAAGGGGGTATCCATTGTCCCAACGAACGCGAGATCATCACTCAGAATCACCTTGACCTCACGGCTCAGATCGACGGACCCATCGACCTCGTTGTCTGGGCCGAGTCGTCTACAGGTTTCGTCACTGATCCGGCAGTCAGCCCAGAAGTGGCTGCCGCCATCTCTGAGCAAGCCACCCGTCTGGACGCGTTCATGTTGATCGGATCTGATCGTCCAATAGGGCAATTGAACTTCACCAACTCAAACATCTTGTTCAACCAAGAAGGCATCGTGGCCGGTGAATACGCCAAGCAACACGGAGTGCCCTTCGGCGAGTATGTGCCCTTCAGAGATTTCTTTGACCGTTGGCCCAGCATCGTTCAGATCAGTAGAGACATGATCGCTGGCAACGGGCCCGTTCTACTTGAAGCGGGGGAGGCCAAGATCGGCTCAGTCATCTCCTACGAGGCTGCATTCAGCCGATACGCTCGAGGACACGCCAAAGCTGGCGCTGATCTCCTAGTTATTGCTACCAACGAAGCGAGCTACGGAACCGGAGCTGCCGCAGACCAACTCATTGCAATGAGCACCATGCGGGGAGCCGAGAACGGACTCGACGTGATTCATGCTGCGATCACCGGCTCGAGCGTCATCATCTCCCCCAGTGGCAACCTCACACCGGTGACCGGCTTGTTCGAGCAGGACACGATCAGAGCCACAGTGCACCTTCGGGAGGGCGGCTCAACGCTTTACGCCCACTTCGGTGACTGGCTGCTGGCGCTGGTACTACTGATACTGGGATCGATCTTGGTTATTGAGACGGTGGAAAAGAAGACTGACCAACTCTCCTAAGGACTAGGGGCAGGGCGGGTACGTGTTCTTCCCCACCTCGAGACTGGTGGTTCGCTCGGGCTGCCCCATCCGAGCCCTCCGGGCCCACCTTCCCCGCAAGCGGGTAAGGAAGCGCAAACCCTGCACCCTGCCATCCCACCTATACCAAGGTGAAGGGCTCCGCCTGTTGCTCAACTCGGCCAGCCACCCAGGCCGTGTGGCCTCCGGCCTCGAACACGTTCACAGCCTCATCGACGGTGTCCGGAGCCACCACGGCTAGGTAACCGATCCCCATGTTGAAAGTACCGAAGGCGTCCTCCAGACTGAGACCACCCCTCCTCACGAGCTCTTGGAAGATGCTCGGAGGTTCCCAGGAACTCGTCTCGATAACTGCTCCCAGATCGGCCGGCAGAACTCGTGGGGCATTCCCCGGCAGCCCGCCGCCCGTCACATGCACCAGCCCGTGGACACCATTGAGTCGGGCAGCTTCCACTGCTGCGGGGGCGTAGATGACAGAAGGCGCAAGGACCGCATCCTCGAGGGTTCCGTCGCCGAACTTCTCAGACAAGTCTGATCCCTCAAGGATTCGTCGCACCA
>CAXMPE010000084.1:0-3938 GCA_964195245.1 uncultured Verrucomicrobiales bacterium
GCTGATCATTCTAAGAATGTCTGACGAGTCCAGGACCGGGGCCAAAGTGTCGAAGGACGAGACCGCCCCGTGGGTCTCAAGAATGTCGAGGTTGGTGGCTCGATCGGGGTAGCCGATTTCTAGACGGGCCATGAACCGGTCGAGCTGGGCTTCTGGGAGCGGATAGGTTCCCTCATGTTCTAGAGGGTTCTGGGTGGCAACCACCATGAAGGGAGGAGCGAGGGTGTGGGTAATCCCGTCCGACGTCACCTGTCGCTCTTCCATCGCCTCGAGCAGCGCAGCCTGCGTCTTTGGGCTGGCACGGTTTATCTCGTCGCCGACCAAGACGTTGGTAAACACAGCACCTGGCTTGAAGACAAACTCAGAGGTTCCGCGATCCCATATCGACACACCGGTGATGTCGGAGGGAAGGAGGTCGGGTGTGAACTGGACCCGCTTCAAGACGCAGTCGATTGAGGTAGCTAGCGACTTGGCGAGCAGCGTCTTGCCAACACCCGGTACGTCCTCGATGAGGACGTGTCCTTCAGCGATAAGACACAGGAGGAGCAGGTCAATCGCTTCACGCTTGCCGCGTATCACGGTGGCGATATTGTCAGAGATTGTCTCGAACGTGTTTCGAAACCAGATCGAATCTTGTGAGTCCGACATGTAGTCCTTCCGGTGATCAGTGGGTCATATAATGGTCGCTCATGCAACGTAACCGCTCGATGATGGCGATGATTTCTCCGGTTCTCCTCAGACCGAATTTGTGGTTAGAGGCGGTGCGCACCGGTGTCTCGATCTCGAGGCGTCGTCCCATACCAACGCTGCGTCCCGACCAAGCGTTCTTGGAGTGGCGCCTTAGCACCGTCTACGGAGACGCCCCTTTTGTTGGCGAGGACCTGGTTGCGTTCCTAGAGTGGCGCAAACGCCAGCGGAGCCTCGACTAATGACAGATCTCGAAATCCAACTACTCGAGGTGGGCGGCGTTGCTTCTGTGATGGTTGAAGAGCTGGATGGGGCACCCATTTCGGCGAGTCTTCGGCTGGTGGATGATGCCGATGAGATGGCAGTCTCAGTCGAGGTCAGAGCGATCCTTGCTCGGCATGGGTTGAGAACTCGCACAGATGAGGATCATTCAACCCCAGAGGAGTCCCAAGAAGGGCTGGAGGAGCCAACACCTCCGCCTCTCGACACGGTTGATTTGATCGCCAACCCTGTGGAGGGTGGAGCGAATGAGCTTCCCGAACAGCGAAAGCCATCCATCGAGTTAAGTAACGAGGGCCCCGTTTCTGTGTCCCCGGCTCGGGTCGAGTCGGCAACGCTTGATCAAACACCAGAGGGGCTGGCTGTGACAGTGACGCTTGACGATGGTCGCAGCGGCATGCGGATCGTACATCCTGGGGGAGATCAAATTCGGATGGCCGTGGTCTCAATTGTGGGCGTGTTGTTGGGAGTGGTGGGGGTTCACCTCGCCCAGTACAAGGTGGAAGAGTTCACTGGCCGGCGCGCTGTAACCGTGATTGTCGAGCGGGGGCCTCAGAGTACAGGTATCGGCACGGCGTTTGAGTCGGGGACCGTATTTGAGCCTGGGACAGTGGAGTTGGCCATTGCCAGAGCGGCGTGGGCCGCACTTCTCGGTTGATTTCGCAACCCTTGGTCGACTTGTCAACCTCGGTCGACTCGTCAACCCTTGGTTGGCTTCGCCAACCCTCGGTCGACGCATCAACCTCGGACTAGACCGCCGACTCGGTGTCTACTTGGTCCTGGGGCTCTTCGTGGGGGACAATCTCTAGGAACAGGGGAGCGCGTTCGATCTCGTTGCGGGGGCGGATAGCTGCGTCCAGCGACTGCTGTGCGCTCACCACGTTTCGAACCACTTGGCGTAGAGCGACTTGACTTGGTTGCTCTTGCTCTGGGGCCTTTGCTGGGTCGGCTACCACTGCGCTGATCCCTGCCTGCTCGAGGCGCTCAACGATCAGCTCTTGCGTGATGATGTTGGATGAGAACACGTCCAAGCTCTCAACAACGACCACATCGAACTCTTCCAAGCTGGCCCACAGGGCCCTCAGGCCGGGGCGATCTTCGGCGGTTGTTTCGTCCTGAAAGACAGCAACAAGCTGTGCGTTGGTATCGCGCGCCCAAAGGCGCAACTGCTCTCGTTGTGCGTACAACGTGTGATGTGGAGAACCCTGGAGGTTCCTGACGTACCCAGCGGCTTGCATGACGGAAGTCTCGGCGAGTCTGGTGAGATTGTCAAGGCTATGGCCAGATGCCAATGGGCCGGGAACCTTGGCATGAACGTGGGGATTGACACCCACGGATGCTGATCTCGCTGGTATCGTCGATCCGATGACCAAGGCCCTAGTCCTCAACGCAACCTACGAGCCGCTGTCTGTGGTGCCAGTTAGGCGCGCTGCGGTGCTGGTATTGCGCGGGCGCGCCGCTGTGGTTGAGAGCACGGGCCGAATCCTCCACGCCGAGAAGGTACAGATTCCCGCGCCTGCGGTGGTTCGGCTCAACCGATTCGTCAAGGTCCCGTTCGCCCGGGGCATCGCCGTCAACCGACGGTCAATCTTTGCCAGAGATGAACACGAGTGTCAATACTGCCGACGTCCCGCAGAGAACCTAGACCATATAGTCCCTCGTTCCCGAGGCGGCGAGCACAGCTGGGCCAACGTTGTCGCCTGTTGTGGTCGGTGTAATGCACGCAAGGGAGACCGCCTACTCGGCGAAATCAACCTGTCGCTGATCCGTCGACCCAACGCTCCTTCTCGATTCGGCTGGGTCTACGCGAGAGCGGGAACAGAACTGCACCCCAGCTGGGCAAGCTATATAGCTTGAGCCCAACGTGGACTCGGGCTCGAGCTCGAGCTAGCCCCAGCCCCCTAGGCCGATCCCACTCGGTGATTACGAGGGTTGCCCCATCCGCCTGCTCCGCAGGCACCTTCCCCGTAAACGGGTAAGGAAGCGCGCTGGGCCCTCCATCGGTCCAAGTTGTCGTTGTGGTTGGAATGTGGTGGGATGGGGTTGACAAGGGGGGGATTGTGGGGCATAGTGGGGCTCGGAGATCAGAGTATGCAACCAACAGGCAGGGATTCGTGTTTACCGGTGAGTACCAACATTCAGTGGATGAAAAGGGACGGCTTGTTCTCCCTTCCAGACTCCGCGATGGACTCTCCAACACTGCCAAGCTTGTTAAGGGTCAAGAGCGCAGCCTCTACATCCTTCCTGAAGACGAGTGGCAAGCAATGGCGGATCGGGTAAGCAATGTACCGATCGACAGCAGAACCACACGGCTCTACCAGCGGATGTTCTTCGGTTCCACCGAGGAGATCAACCTTGACGCCAACGGGCGCCTCACTATCTCGGCGCCGCTCCGCGCGTGGGCGGGGATTGAGTCATCCGTCACTGTCATCGGCATCAACACCCGAATCGAACTTTGGTCGCCAGAACGATGGGCCGCAGGGCTTGGCGAGTTGGAAGCCTCCTACGAAGAACTCGACTCGGGAGGTGGCCTAGAGCAGTAGTTGGTGCACCCCTTAGCTGACGTTGGATCATCGTCAGCCCTCCGGACTACTTAGTTGGAAGGCCCCTCACTCCGCCCTCTTCCGTCAAAGTGCCAGCGCCCGGAGGGCTGACTGTGAACCAAAGTAGCTATCACCTCCCAGTCCTGGCAGATGTCGTACGGAACCTTATGGAGCGGCTTCCAGAGGGTCCCGTTGTCGACGCGACCTACGGAGGTGGCGGGCACGCTGAACAGTTCGTCGAAATGGGATATCCGGTGATTGCCTTCGACAGGGACGAGGGTGTCCCACAGCCAGGGCCTGGTATCGAGCTCCTTCATGAGTCCTTTGGAAATATGGGGCTAGCCCTCGACAAGATGGGGGTCACCGCCATAGCCGGAGCGTTGTTCGATCTCGGAGTCTCCAGTCATCAGTTCGATAGCGGTGAGCGTG
>CAXMPE010000085.1:0-5490 GCA_964195245.1 uncultured Verrucomicrobiales bacterium
CAAGGAACGCAGATTGATCACCACATCAACGTCGGGGTGGGTAGCCATGCGTCTACTACCCCTCCTCGATCCGCTGAAAGACTCGGACATGGTCGACATACATCTGCAGAGGCATTTCGATATCGAGAGCGATGTTGCCTCCGAAGTGGCCACCAAGCGCAAGGTTCATGATTATGAAAAAGGGTGCGTCGAACACCCATTCTCGGTCGTTCACGCCATCCCGTGACAAATCAAAGTACTGCTCACCGTCGTAATACCAACGGATGCCATCCACGTCCCAGTCGATGGCATAGGTGTGGAACTCATCGGCGATGGGGTAATCCTGGCGATTCCAGCGGCCAATCGATCCTGCCCCAGCATATCCTGGGCCGTGAAGAGTGCCCATCACGAGGTCAGGTTCGCGACCAACGTGCTCCATGATGTCGATCTCACCCACGTGGGGCCAGTTACTCTTCAACGGATCGGCAGCGTCGCGACCAAACGCCTCCCCTAACATCCAGAACGCGGGCCACGTGCCAATGCCGGTTGGGACCTTGATCCGGGCCTCAATGTAGCCATATTGGAAAGCCTGCTTGCCTTGGGTAACCATCCGTGCTGAGGTGTAATACGAGGTCTCGTACTTCTCCTGGTGAAGTTCGATGACGAGGAGTCCATTCTGGACACGGGAGTTTTCGATTCGTTCGGTGTAGTACTGGGCTTCGCCGTTGCCCCAGCCCCAACCGCCAAGCTCGTGCACCCAATTATCAGGGTCGATTTCGTCACCATCAAACTCATCGTTCCAGACGAGCTCGTAGCCCTCTGGCGGTTCGATTGGTAACGGTTCGGGGGAGGGGATCGTCGTTGTGGTAGTGGTAGTGGTGGTCACCGCGGGCAGAGTCGTGGTGCTTGTTGTCGTCTGCGGAACCGTCGTTGAGGCTACAGCTCCGGTAGCCGTCGTGTCCGACGCGCCCGAGTTCCCTACACAGGCTCCTACGAATAGTTGCAGTGCAAGGAGTATCGGTAGCGTTCGAGAATGTTTCATGGTCCGGTCCCTTTGTTCAGCCCAGTTGGGGTGGGTTCAGTTGTGCAGTCATGCCGCCATCGACGTACAGAACTTGTCCAGTGATGTAGGAAGCCTCTTCGGAGGCGAGAAACGCGCTCGCAGCAGCGATGTCGTTTGGTGTCCCAAAACGTTGGAGCGGCACACTGGCTGCCTCGGTCTTGTAGCTAGGGCTATCGCGTCGGCCATCCCACCGATAGGTGTCGGTGAGGCCGGGGCCAATGGCATTCACCCGGATTCCGTACTCACCCAGATCTACCGCCATCGCCAAGGTCAGGGTATTCAGCGCCCCTTTGGTGACGTCATAAGGGAAAGGCCTGTGATGCGCGCGGAGGGCACCAACGGACGAGATGTTGATGATGTTCCCTCCACCGTTGGATCTCATGCTGGCTGCCGCGCGTTGGGAACACCGGTAAGGAGCTCGCAGGTTTACGTCGAGTTGAAGATCTAGGAGGTCGTCATGCTCATCGAGCAGCCGTGCCCGCCCGAGATGAGCGGCGTTGTTGACCAGTAGGTGCACAGGTCCAAACGTCGATTCAGCTTCCTGGAACAAGTGGTCAATCTCAGTTGAGGATCGCATGTCTGCGGTGTGCCTTGTAGCGAGCCCACCGCCGGACACGATGCCATCCACCACGTCGTCGAGGGCGGCTTGGTCGACGTCAGCGACAATGACCTGCATTCCTTCGCGAGCTAGTCGTTGAGAAATAGCCGCTCCGATTCCCCTTGCCCCACCAGTGACAACAGCGACTTTCCCCCCCAGGTCTGGGTAACTGCCGGTCATGGTCGGGCCGGGCTTCCATCGGGGAGTCGGGTTTGGGTCCATTGCTCCACTATCTCCTGGCAAGGATGTTCAGCAGCGAGAGCTTCGTTGATATCGATCCCGAGCCCCGGCTTGTCGTTGGGGTAGAGATAGCCGTTTCTTACTTCTGGAAGCCCAGGGAAGATCTCATAGTCGAGATCAGTCGGTCGGTACCATTCCTGAATACCGAAGTTTGGTGCCCAAACATCGAGGTGAAGGTTGGCCGCGTGGCCGACTGGGGAAGTATCGCTGGGACCATGCCATGCGGTGCGGACTCCGAACGTGTCGGCAAAAATGGCGGCGTTGCGGGCCGGGGTGAGCCCTCCGACCTGGCTGACGTGCATACGGATGAAGTCGATGAGGCGCTCGCTGACAAGTCGTCGCCACTCATGTGGGTTGTTGAACAGCTCTCCCATCGCTAGTGGCGTCGACGACTGTGAACGAATCATCGAGAACCACTCAATGTCTTCAGGAGCGAGTGCGTCTTCGAGAAAGAACAGGCGGTACTGCTCCACGTCCTTAGCGAATTGCACCGCGTTGATTGGGTTCAACCGCTCGTGCACATCGTGCAGTAGCTCGACCTCCTCACCGAGCTCGGAGCGCACATGCTCGAGCATGTCGAGCGTAGTTCGGGTGTAACCCTTCGGATCGAAGTAGCTTCCTTCTGGCGAAGCCTCAGGACGATTGGTTGAAGCCTCTACCCCGCCGTATCCGCTCACCTGCACCCGCACATACCGGTACCCGTCATCGACAAGGGCCTGAGCAGCATTGAGGACCTCATGCTTGTCGCGACCCTCGGCGTGTGCGTAGACGGCGGCTGCCTCCCGAACCTTGCCTCCGAGGAGCTGATACACCGGCATGCCAGCACGCTTGCCCTTTATGTCCCATAGGGCTTGGTCAACGCCTGAGACGGCGTTGTTGAGTACCGGACCGTTGCGCCAATAGCCGTGGACCATCATCATCCGCCAGGCTTCCTCGATTCGATCGACGTCGCGACCTATGAGGAACGGCTTGAGATGACGCTCGACGGCAGCTTCGACAGCGAAGACCCGCTGAGTGAATGTGGCACATCCCAGACCGAACAGACCGGGCTCTGATGTGGACACCTTCACCACGACGAGACGCGATGAGCCAGGTTGGGTCAGAATCGGTTTGACATCTGTGATCGTGATTGGGGCGCTCATGAGCAGTGAAAGCTACGTTGGGGAAGGGCGTGGGCCCCCACTGGGTCTGTCGCAGTGCGTGTGGCCTTCGTCATCGTCGCTCAGCCCTTGACAGAGCCAGCTGTGAGGCCAGAGATGATGTATCGCTGGAGAATGATATAAAGAAGAAGCATCGGGATCATTAGCATCAGCACGGCGGCAGCCAGGGCGGGCCAGTTACTTCCGTATACCCCTTCGAAAACAATCAATCCCCTTGTAATCGGGTAGAGGCTCTCACTTGTCAGATAGATCGTGGGGAGCACGATCTGGTTCCAGATCCCGATGGCGTGCAGCACCGTGACGGTGGCGACAGCGGGTCGAATCAGCGGGAAGATGATCTTGAATACGAAGTGAACATACGAAGCACCGTCTACCGCTGCAGCCTCATCGAGTTCTCTGGGAATCGACTTCATGTAGTTGACCAGGATGAGCATCCCAATCGGGTTAACAAGGAAGAGGAGTATGTAGCCGGGCCTCGTGTTGTAGACCCCAAGGCTCAGGATTAACTGAAACTGAGGGATCAGCGCTGGGGGGAGAAAGAGCGCAACCACATACATGGTGAGTATCTTCTTACTGCCCTTGAAGTAGCCGCGGGCTACAGGGAAGGCAACGAAGAGCGATGTGAGAACGAATATCGCCGTAGCCACAAAGGCGTACACGGCTGTATTGAGGAGGTACGAAGGGAAGTTCGCCAACTCCCATGCATCTGTGAAGTTGGAAAAGATCCATGCTTCTGGAGCGCCAATGGGGTTCTGGAAGAACTCGGTCAACGTCTTGAACGCGGTCACCACGAGCATGGCGATTGGCCCTATGTAGAAAAGCGCGAAAATGCCGAGGACCAGGTAGGAGAAAGAGTGAGCGATCCGCGTACGAGTTGACACGCTGGTGAGCCGAGATTGAGGCACCGTCATTACATGTACTTCCTTTCTCGCCTTTGGACGATCTTGTTCGCGGCAAAACCAATGATCAAGACCAGGAAGAAGAGCACAATTGATGCCGAAGCAGCAAAGCCTTGCCGAAACGCACTCGTTACTGAGCCACTCGCCTGCCCGAACCCTTCGGCGTATACAAGGTAGCCAAGGACTTGTGTGCCGTTCTTGTAGCCAGTGAGAACAAGGAAGAGCTCCCAAGCTTGCAGAGAGCCAACAATGTTGAGGAGGAAGTTAGTGTTGACAGCCGGGGTGAGCTGGGGCCAGGTGATGTGTCTGAACAGGCTCCATCCGCTGGCACCGTCGATGCGGGCTGCTTGGTAGAGCGAAGTGTCGATCGCCTGCATACCTGCAAGAAAGATGACCATGGTGATTCCGACGTTCGCCCAGATCTGGATAATGATCACCCACATGAAGGCCTCATCGGGCCGACCTCCCAAGAACTCCCCGACGACTCCGAAGTTGCCAAGAATCTCTGCCATTGGGCCTCTGCCCGGAAGCAAGAAGAGCTTCCACATCAGGCCTTGGACCACAGCACCGAGGATCACGGGCATGAAGTAGAGGGTGCGAAAAAAGGTGCGCCCCTTCAACTTAGAGTTCAGGAGCACCGCTAGAAGCAGGCCCAAGCTGAATTGGATGGTTGTCACATAGAAGGAGAACTTTAGGGTGCGGAACGTGGCCGCGATATTGTCGCGAGAGGCAACGCCACGAAACAAGAACTCGTCGTAGTTTTGGAACCCGACCCAGTTGATCGGGGACGACAAAGGGCCTCGAATGCCGGTGGCATCGGTGAAGGAATAGACGGCTGTCGCTAGAGACGGGCCAAGGGCGATGAGGATATAGAGGAGGACACCGGGGAGAAGGAGCAACACGGGCCAGGCTTTCACCCGTTTGCCGCCTCCAAAGAGGTACGTCTTCTCCATAATCTTCATCTAAGCGCTCCCAAGAGCCTTGACGCTAACAGGGTGGGTCCCCGGCCGTGTTGGCCGAGAACCCACCCAGTCGCGCACGGTGATGTATTAGCCGTTAGCGTCCAGTCCAGCCTGAAGGTCAGCCTGAACTTGGTCTGCAAGCGCTTTCGCGTCTTCCCATTCATTGAATGGTGCGAACCAGGAGGCGGCAAGAGAGCCATTGCCCCACTGACCGGTGCCCGTTGGGCCAACCCAGTACTGCTCGAAGCCAACTCGGTAGTTACCGAGAATTGCTGAGACCTCACGGCCAAGATGGCTGTCGAGGACCGCAGTCGGCTGTGTAGGCAGGAAGCCCACTGTGTTCACGAACGCCTGATAGTTATCAGGATCGGAGAACGCAGCTACGTAAGCGAGTGCTGCCCCTGTGTTTGGAGACTCAGCTGCAATCGCCCAGCCCTGGTCGTACTTTCCGAAGAGGTACTGATTGTCTTCAGCGTTGTCGCTACCTGGGAAGGGGATGTATGTCCACTCAAAGGTTGCATCCGCCATGGCAGGAGCCTGCCACACGCCAGTTGGCATGAAGGCTACGTCACCAGCGAGGTAACGGGCA
>CAXMPE010000086.1:0-10379 GCA_964195245.1 uncultured Verrucomicrobiales bacterium
GCCGGGTGGATGTCTTTGGCTTCGATCAGCACACACATGAAGCAGAGTGGATCGCTAGCGAACTCCACCGGATCCACCTCGTAGACAGAATCCCGTTCTCACGGATGGCTGTGCTGCTGCGAACAAAACAACGGGTCCTTCCCGAACTCTCGCGAGCGCTTGAGCGTCGAGGAATCCCACACAACAGGCCTAACCAGCGGTTAACCGACCAACCAGCAGTTCGCTTCCTACGAGACCTGACTGCCCTCGCTGCCGGCGAGCTGTCGCCGTCCGAGGCGCTCCAAGCAGGTCGACGAATCTTGCTTGGACCATTCTTCGGGTTGGCAATTGGTGAGGAACGAACAGTCAGCCGGTTGATCGAGGCTCAGCCAGATTTGTTGCCCGACATCGTTGCTGAATCAGTGCCAGGCGGTACTGCCCTTTCACAGCTGCTGTCCTCAACCGACTGGGCGGCTTCGATGCCCGCTCAAGATGGTTTCTGGCACTTGTGGACCACCCTCCCACAGCTCGCAGCGTTGGTGAAAGCACAGGACGATTCCCAGTTCATTCCAGCTCTTTCCTCCCTGTCCCAGGTGCTCAGCCACCTCGCCGAAAGAGAGCCAGAGATGACGCTTCATGGCTACTTCCAGGCGGCCGATCAGGGGGAGTTTGAGGCCGATACCCTTCTCAGTTTCACGGCCGACGAGGGTGATTCCCTTGTCCTCACGACCCTTCATCAAGCCAAGGGCCTCGAGTTCGACACAGTATTCATTGCAGACGCCATCGACGGAGCGTTTCCAGATCTTCGGCGGCGCACCTCACTGCTCAACACCCACTACCTCTCCCCCGCTCTTCGGTCACCCTTGGCTGAACGCCAGTTTCGGCTTCAAGAAGAAACTCGGTTGGCCTACACGGCCATGACACGAGCCTCCCGAAGAGTGGTCTGGACCTACACCACCGCAGCAACGATGGGAGTAACCGGCCGCCCCAGCCGGTTCATCGACCGGTTAGGTGGATCCCAGAACCTCTCGGAAACTCGCGACGGCCCCGTCACCGCTTCCGAAGCCGAAGGGCTCCTGCGGCGGACTCTCACAGACCCCGGAAGTGTTGATGTACAGCGCCTCGCCGCCCTCTCGATTCTCGCAAGGAATCCCAGCGGCGCACTGAGCGACCCCAGCTCATTCACCGGTCTCATACCCAAGGACCCAGAGGGTGCCATTGTGGATTCCCAAGCCCACTTCTCCCCCAGCCAAGCCGACCTCTATTCCGGCTGCCCCCTCCGATACGCCTTCTACCGTCACGTTGGTTTGGGAGGAAGCGATTCGGTCTACATGAGCTTCGGAACCCTTGTCCATGGCATTGCCGAGCAGGTCGACCTTCTGCTGCTGCAAGACGATCTGCCAACAGACCAGCTGAGCATGAGCTTGGAATTGCTCGATGAGAATTTCGAACCGGCCGACTTCGGGGGTGATCCGTGGGCACAGGTGTGGCACGAGAACGGTATCAAGACACTCACCAAGCTGTATGAATCTGCTCCCGTCGATGGGTACACAGTTCGCTTCGCTGAAAAGCACCTCAATCTGGAGATCGAGGGCGAACGCTGGGTGGGCCGAGCTGATCGGATCGACCAAAACGACGACGGTCACTTGCGGGTCGTGGACTACAAGACCGGGACAGCCGTCCCCACCCAGGCCGACGTGGCGGCGTCGACCCAGCTTGGGTTCTACCAAATGGCCGCCCTCGCTGACCCCGACGTCCAGAAAATGGGCGAGGTCACCGAGGCGGAGCTCTGGTTCCCCCGGGGCCCAAACAAGGGCTTCACGCGGCGTAAGTTCGACCCCACAAACCTTTCGGTGGTGCGCGAGCGCCTCGTCGAAATTGCCGCTGGGGTACGATCCGAAGCCTTCGAACCTACCGTCGGCCCTTCGTGTGGCCGATGTGACTTCCGCATTCTCTGCCCTGCGCAACCCGACGGGCAGGAGGCGTTTACCCCATGACCTTCGTCCCGTCGCCAGAGCAGGCCACCATCCTCGAACTCCCGCTGAGCCCACTGCGCATCAACGCCGGCGCCGGAACCGGCAAAACCACCACCCTCACTAAAAAGATCGTCGAGCTCGTTGCCGGCGGCATGAACCCAGGCAGGGTTCTGGGTCTCACCTTCACCAATAAGGCAGCAGGAGAGCTCTCGCAACGGGTCTCAGAGGAGTTGCAGGAACTGACCTCCGATGCTTCTGAGGCTGAGATCCACACCTATCACGGATTCGCCTATCAACTTCTGGCAGAGTTCGGTCCGTTTGTAGGGGTGGATCGCGACGTCACGCTCATCACTCCGACCTTCTCTCGCCAGCTGCTCCTCGATGCGGTCAATGGAGCCCGCTCCTACCAGCACCTCGTCCTAGGCCAACGGGAGCGGGTAATCGATGCAACGCTCCGCCTGGCTTCGGACCTGGGAGACAACTTGGCGCAGCCAGATTCGCTCTTTTTGGAATCTGACGACCCTGTTGTCTCAGAACGACGAGAAATGGCGGAGATCATCGCTCGATTCCGACTTGAGAAGCAGCGACTAGGAGTGATCGATTTCGCTGATCTCGTTCGGCTTGCCCATCAACTCGCCGTTACTCATCCTCAGCTAGCTGAGCGAATCAAGGCTCGCTACGACGTTGTGTTCCTAGACGAGTACCAAGACACCAACGCGGGCCAACGCCTCCTGCTTCAAGCGCTGTTCGGGGACGGGTTTCCGGTCATCGCCGTGGGCGATCCAGACCAAACAATCTACGAATGGCGTGGTGCCACACCCTCTAATTTCAATCGTTTCCCCGAACACTTCCCTCTTGCCGACGGCACTCAGGCAGAGACACGTCACCTCACACTGAACCGCCGATCAGGTCAGAAGATCCTCGATGTCGCCAACAGCGTTAGGGAGCAAGTCGGCGGTAGCCCCAGGCACCCTCTCAACGCAGCGCCAGACACGCTTGTGGGAGAGGTGACAGCATCTTGGTATCGAACGTCCTGGGACGAGGCCACCGCAATCGCAGACCGACTCAAAGAAGCTCACGAGAGCGGCATCCCCTGGAAAGAGATGGCGGTGCTCTTCCGCACAAACGCGGCCATAACCATCGTTCGTTTGGCCCTCGCCGAAGCCGAGATCCCAGCCGAGGTGGCAAGCGCCGGCGGTCTACTCGACGTCCCCGAGGTCGTCGAGATCCATGCGTGGCTGCGGCTCATCCAAGATCCCAGTGACAACGTCGCCTTCGCTCGGATAGCCATGGGCGCTCAATACCGACTGAATCGATCTCAGCTAAAGACCTTGGCCACCTTCCTCAAGTCCGACCAACCCGATGCTCCCCAGCCGAGCTTCATCGAAGCCCTCGATCACCCTGCGGCCATCGAGGGCAGTACTCCGCGGGTCGTCGTCGCATTCGAGTCAATTCGCGACAACTACTCGACGTTGCTCCAAGCCGCTCAGGGGGCGAGTCTGGCCGAGTTGGTCCGTCAAGTGCTTGACCTAAACAACATGTGGAGAGAGATCGAGGCAATGCCAGGCGTGGCAGCACTAAGCGCTCGGCTCAATGTGTACCGCTTCCTAGATCTCGCCGAGGCTTGGAGTCCGCTCCAGGGACGATCTTCGTTGCCAGCGTTCTTAGATTATCTCGCCCTTCTGGCCCTCCAGACAACCGACGAACTCGACACAGCGCGAGTGTCCCAAGAAAGCGCTGTCATGCTCCTCACAGTGCATCGAGCCAAGGGGCTTGAGTGGGATGTAGTCTGCCTCCCGGGTCTCACCAAGGGGCTCTTCCCTTCAGGCGTTCGAGAGTTCGAAGATCCCTACGCGCGGGCATGGGTCCTCCCCTTTGACCAACGGATCGACCGGTTGGACCTGCCCCAGATCACGCAAGACATGAACAAGGAAGAGCGACATGACGTTCTTCGAGAGCGCCATATGAGTCAAGAATGGCGCCTCGCCTATGTGGCGGCTACAAGAGCTCGGAGCCAGCTCCACGCGTCTGGCGCATTTTGGGGCGGCAACGAGGCCCCGCGTAAGAAACCGGTAGAACCAAGCCCATTCCTGACAATCGTTGCCGCCTCAAGCGACACGGGGCCTTGGGAGCTTGACCCGGGAGAACGACCAGACCATGTGCATCCGCTCGACCCCACCGTGGTCACTCCCGATCCTCTCTTCCACGACGGTTGGGCCCACGCGCTGCAGCAAGCGGTCGCCGATCCAGAGTCCGCAGTCCAACAGGCAACCGACCTGGCCGTCCAATCGGCCTACGCTCAGGCTGTGACTGACTTCGAAGACATGCTTTTCTCGCTGCCTAAGCCACTCGACTCGCCGGTCCCCTCCCAAGCACGCACTACTTCAGTCACGGGAATGGTGACCGCAGCGAGATGTCCGCTTCAGTTCCGGTGGTCTGAGATCGATCGACTACCCCGTAGGCCTAGCAAAGCGGCTCGCCGCGGCACTGAGGTGCACCGAAAGATCGAACTCCACAACATGGGCCAAGTGCCACTCGAGGACTTCAGCGCGATGGAGTACGACGTCCCCAGCGTGAGCGAACCCGCGTCCGACGCCAGTGCGCCCTACCAAACGTATCTCGCATCACGATTCGCCGAGGCCCGTCCCATCTTCACCGAGACAGCATTCTCATTTCGAGTAGGCGAAACAACGCTACGCGGACGCGTTGACGCTATCTACGCCCGCGGTGATGGTTGGGAAATAGTTGACTTCAAGAGCGGTCGTCCCTCGGCCGATCCTTCCCTTGTTACCCAACTTGAGGCGTACGCGTTAGCAGCAGCATCCGGAGCCCTCGGCCCCGCGCCGCAGAACATGTGGGTCACCTTCGCCTACCTGGGTGATGGTCTAACTGAGATCACCAAGGAGGTCACACCCGAATGGCTCAGCGAGGCCAAGAGCCACATGGAATCAGTTTCAACAGTCGTGCAGGAGGGGCCATATGTTGCGGCTCCCTCCCCCGCCTGTGGTCGCTGCGACTTCCAAATGTTCTGCAACGTCGGCAAGGCTTGGCTCGCCGATCACTAGAGCATCTTGCCGTTCTTGGTCTCCAGAATCAACGTTACCGGCCCATCGTTGACGAGCTCCACCCGCATGGCAGCACCGAAGACTCCCGTCTGAACGGGAACCCCAGCCTCACTGAGAAGAGTCCCCAACCGGTCAATCATCGGCGCGGCTATTTCGGCGGATGCCGAATCAACGAACGATGGTCGTCGGCCCTTGCGGGTGTCCCCGTACAGCGTGAACTGAGAGATCAGAAGAACGGATCCCCCGACATCACCTAGAGACAGATTCATCTTGCCGTCATTGTCACTGAAGACTCTGAGACCGACGATTTTGGATGCGAGGGTCCTTGCATCAGCCTCTTTGTCGTCATGGCTCACCGCTACTAAAAGGACAAACCCGACGCCAATTTCCCCAACTACCTGCTGACCGACGGAGACTGAGCCCGATGTAACGCGTTGAATGACGACTCGCATCAACCCAAGATACCTCCCTCAGGTCATAGGGGTCGCCAGAGCGCAGGAAAATGAAGTGCTTCGGGCAGCCCACATCAGTAGTGTTTAGGCCATGGCAACGAAACGCGAACCGCTTCGGCTCGAAGTCCTCGTTCCCCACCTCAAGAAAAGGCAGGGGCTCGTCGCGCTCGCCCTCCTCTTCATCCTCGCCGGATCTGGACTCGAGTTGTGGGTTCCCGTCCTCTTGGCCACCTTCGTCGACGACGCGTTGGGCCGTCAACCGTTAGCGGATCTCACACAACTCGCAGCAATCTACCTCATTGCCAGCTTCGCGACGCAAGGGTTCAAAGCCATCTCAACCTACTTTGGAACAAGAGTCGGATGGGGTGTCTCGAACGATCTGCGCTTTGCTTCAACCGAGCATCTGCTCACCTTGGACACCGACTACTTCGCAGAGACCAGCCAGGGAGCACTTATCGAGCGGGTTGATGGCGATATCACCACCATCGCAAAAGTGTTCTCTCATTTTGCAGTGCAACTCATTTCTTCGATCATCCTCCTCGTCGGCATCTTTTGGGTGCTCTTCCAACGGAGCGGATTCGCCGGACTCATGATGGCGGTCCTTGTGGTAGTCATCGTCACCTTTATGGCCGCAACCCGGTCCCTCGCTGTGAAGGCAGCTGAAGAAGAACGAGGCATCTCTGCGAGGGTCTATGGGTTCATTGAAGAGCGTGTTGCCGCGATCGACGACATCAGAGCCAACGGCGCTGGCGGCTACGTGATGCAGCGGTTCGCTCCAATCATGCACCGGTACTACAACAAAGCAGTTGCTTCTTGGATCAAGCGCTCCTTCATTTGGGTCGGGTCCATAGGAATATTCTCCGCAGGAGGCATCATCGCGATTGCGGTAGGTGGCTGGCTCGTCCTCCAAGGCTCTGTAACCGTTGGCACAGTCTTTCTCATGTATCAGTACATGCTGAAGCTCGAAGATCCTATCGAACAGGTGACTCAGCAGCTATCAGAGTTCCAGAAGTCCGCAGCTGGCCTCCGCCGCACCAAGGAGCTCATGGAAACCAACCCAACGGTCGAGCGCGTCGGGGTGTCTGAGCTGCCTAACGGCGCACTCTCACTCGATGTGAGCAAGGTTTCGTTCGCGTATGAAGAAGACGAGGGAACTGTTCTCAACAATGTTTCGCTCTCCATCAAAGCCGGCACCAAGCTAGGGCTGCTCGGGCGGACCGGCGGCGGGAAGTCGACGCTCACGAAACTGATCGCGCGCTTCTTCGACCCAACACAAGGGACAGTTTCCATCGGCGGGATTCCACTCACTGAAGTGAGCACCCACTCGCTGCGAACCAAGGTCGCGTTCGTAACTCAAGACGTGCGACTTTTCGCAGGCACGGTTCGCCAAAACGTCACGATCTTCGATCCGACCGTGCCAGATGATCTTGTCGAGTCATCAGTACGCGCCGTGGGCCTCGGTGATTGGCTAGATCGACTGCCTAACGGGATTCATACCGCCATCGGTGTCGGGGATATTGGGGTGTCATCTGGCGAAGCCCAGCTGCTCGCGTTTGCAAGGGCCTATCTGCGAGATCCTGGCCTCGTGATCCTCGACGAACCTTCATCTCGAGTCGACCCAGCAACCGAGGCGCTACTTACCTCAGCCATGGAGCGACTCACTGCCGGCCGAACCACCATCATCATCGCCCATAGGCTCGACACGGTGAGAAGCGCTGATGAGATTCTGATTCTTGATGACGGCGCCATCGTCGAACACGGCAACCGGGACCACTTGGCGAACACGGACTCGGTGTTTGCCAGCATGATCTCCGCAGCCTCGTCGGGAACCTTCAGACAAGGGGGCGTCAAGCGATGAGAGCTATCCGAATCCCCGCCTATCTCATACGAGCCTTGCCGGTGCTCTTCTCCGTTAACGTTGTGCTCTGGGCTGTCTTTCATGTCCTCCCCCTTTACATGGGCAAGGCAATGGCGGCAGCCATAGGCGCGATCGAGAGCGGTGACGCCGATCTATTGGTCTCGTCTCTGCTCCTTGCCGGAGCTTGGCTACTGGGCAGATTGCTCTTCTTTGAAACCGCTGTTGTGGCGTACTCGCACTTCTGGCATCGCAAGATCTTGCTCATGCGCCGCAACCTACTCGAGTGGCTGATGACGGCGCCGAAGGCCCGCGTGCTCCCCAAAGGTTCCTCGGCCGCGGTCACTACTTTTCGCGAAGATGTCGATCAGGTTGCCAACTATATGGAAGACATCGTCGACGTGAGCGGCCTCGTCATCTTCGTCTGGCTAGCCGGCGGGAGCCTCTATGAGGCATCTCCGCGGTTGACGTTCTGGGCTTTGCTCCCGGTGGCTGTCGCTCTAGCTGTCACCCTGCTGGCGAGGCCCTATATCCGGCGACTTCGCGAACGTATGCGCACAGCAACCGAGACCGTGACAACGTTCATTGGCGACACCTTCGGAGCAGTCGAGACGATCAAAGCAACACACCGTGAGGCTGGGATCCTCTCTCATCTCAAACAGATCAACTTGCTCCGAAATCAAGCTGCGCTGCGCGACACGCTCTTAAGCGAACTCCTCCGGTCGTTTACTAGGAACATGAGCCACGTTGCCACGGGAGTGGTCCTCTTGCTGGGTGCCAACGACCTGCGTAACGGAACGCTGACGGTGGCCGAACTAAGCCTCTTCCTAATCTTTCTGCCGCGGGTTACGGGATATATGTCGTGGTTCGTTGAGATGCTTGCTCAGTATCAGGGGACTCACGTCAGCTTCGGACGCATGCTTGACCTCACCGGAGACGCCACTGCGGCTGATCTTCTCAATGGGCGGTCACTCGGATTCGGAGACAACCCGAAGCCTGCAAAGGCTGAGTCCGCCACCTCCACAGCCAGCCTGGCACAGCTGGATGTGCGAGGCCTCACTTACACCTACGCGGGTGACGCAGGTGGGATTAGCGACGTTTCGTTCTCTCTCCCCCGAGGCTCCTTCACGGTTATAACGGGGCGAGTCGGAGCAGGGAAGTCGACACTGGTTCGCGCCCTACTGGGCCTAGTACCCACCCAAGAAGGAGAGGTGCTCTGGAACGGACAAGAAATCGAGGATCGAACCACGTTCTTGATTCCGCCCCGTTCGGCTTACACACCCCAGGTCCCCCAACTCGTGTCCGAGTCACTACGTCGCAACATCACAATGGGTCGGCCCATGACAGACGAACAGGTCAATAAGGCCCTCTCCATGGCAGTGATGAGCCACGACGTCGACCGGATGGAACAAGGCTTAAAGACCAAGGTCGGCAGCAGGGGCATCCGGTTGTCGGGCGGCCAGGTCCAGCGATCGGCAGCTGCTCGCATGTTCGCAACAGATGCAGATCTCCTCGTGTTCGATGATCTCTCGTCGGCGCTCGATATCCACACCGAGTCGGCCCTTTGGGAGCGCCTCTTCCAGCAGAGGGCCGACGTCACCTGCTTGGTCGTGTCCCATCGGCGTCCTGCGCTCATCCGGGCTGACCAAATAGTCCTCATGAGTGAAGGTAAGGTCGCGGGAGTCGGTACTTTGGACGAGCTACTTAACGATCATCAAGAGATGCGAGCCTTGTGGGATGAAACAACCTAAGCGGTGCGAATGGGTTCCAGAAGGGGATGCGCTCTACGAGGCCTATCACGACGAGGAATGGGGAGTCCCCGTCCACGACGAGCTGAAGTGGTTCGAGATGGTCCTGCTGGAGGGGGCGCAGGCGGGCTTGAGCTGGAGGACGGTCTTAGGCAGGCGAGAGGGATACCGAGCGGCCTTCGCACAGTTCGACCCTGCAGTCGTTGCCGGCTTCACACCAGCTGATGAGGCTCGACTCAAAGAGGACGCAGGAATCATCCGCAACCGTTTGAAGATCAGCTCCGCCGTTACCAACGCACAGGCCTTCTTGGCGATCCAGGACGAGTTCGGATCATTCGATGCCTACATCTGGCGGTTTGTGGACGGCATTCCCATAGACAACAAGATCGTCTCCGTCTCAGAGATTGAGGCTGAGACGGACCTGTCGAAAGCGATCTCGAAGGACCTCAAGCTCCGAGGTTTTCGGTTCGTTGGACCCACCATCATCTACGCACTCATGCAGGCCGCGGGGCTCGTGAACGATCACCTCACGAGCTGCTTCCGCTACCAAGAAACGTAACGGCGCGGTCACCACCGTGAGTGCGTACACTCCGCACATGTCCAAAGCCACTCTTCCGGATCCAGAAAACGCGGGGCTCGTGATCCTCGCCGAGTCCGCCAGCAAGTTTGAAGCAGAATTGATCCGAGCATGGGCCGAGGAACAGGGCGTCATGGCATCGTCGGTCATCCAACTCCCCTCAACGCGGGCCCGCTTCGGATCCAGAACGGTAGCCAAACGTTTGGACGCCAGACTCATGCGAGACGACAATCCGCTCATCGTTCCCGTCAGAGTCACGTGGACCGCACCGGTCCGAGACCAGAAGCGCACGGTCCGCGTGCTTGACAACATCGCTGCTCTCACCGACCCTCGAGACCCCAACTCGCTGCACCAACGCTGGATCATGAGGTACCACCCCGATCGCTGCCACATCATCACCGGGGAACCCGGCACGGCGGACGAGTTGGTCGCGGCCTGGAAAGAGGCAATTGAAGCTTCTCAACTGGGCGACTGGGTTGCCAAGAGGGCTTGGTTGGCTCTTGAGAAGGAGGAACGCAGGCTCCACGGAGACCGATACAAAGTGCCCAAGTTCGTCGCGAACGAAATCACGACGTCTGGGTCGTTCACAGACGGACTGTCACAACTGTCCGACGAGCTCGGCAAGCCGTACCCAAGCTTGGCGGCCCAGGCCAAGCGGTACATCAAAGAGATCGCTGCTCGTCACACCACTACCGCAATAGATCTCATCGCAAACCTCATCCACGTC
>CAXMPE010000087.1:0-4209 GCA_964195245.1 uncultured Verrucomicrobiales bacterium
CGAAGCCCGTGGCGCTGGTAGGAAAGCCGTGGCATTCGCCAGCTCAGGAGAGCCGAGTGGGTCCGTAGCAATCCGCAGGCTGAGCAACGATCCATACGCGTCGGAGTTCTTTCGAGCGGAGCTTGCTGATGTCGCCAAGGACACCAAGGAACTGCCTCGGGAGTACATCAACCACTCCGGAAATGACATCACAGGCTCCTTCTCAGAGTACGCCCTTCCACTGGTGGGCGACCTACCGGTGATTGAGTCGATTATCTAGCAAACCAGGACTAGAACCAGGACTAGAACTAGGACTGACCCCCAACCCAGATTCCTAGTCTCGAGTCGAGGTTCAAGTTGGGCATCGGGGTCAGCTGATGCTGATGCTGACGCTGGGGTTTGGATGAGGCGGCCCGCGTGAGCCAGCCTCCTCAGGCAAAGGGGCTAGTTCAGGTTTAGGTCCAGGTCCAGGTTGGGTTTGTGCCTTAGCTGGCTAACTCGGTCCGACCAACCAACTTTGTGGCCCTAACTCGAACTACCACCTCACCGGGCACCCCGTTGCGCAGCCCGTACTCGTCGGCCCGGTCATCACCGACGTATCGACGGCAGCTCTCGGTAGCCCAATGAAGAAGGTCAGATGTTGAGGCTGTAGCAACTCCATCTAGGCGTGCCCATCCGAAGGGAAAGGTCTCGTCCTCGGCCAGTACCGATACCCGAGGGTCCTTCTGTATGTTCTTGAACTTGATCGATTCCTCCTGCGTTAGGAAGATCAGGTCCCCAGTCTCGTTATCGAAGGTAAACCAGATGGCGGCGATGTGTGGCGATCCGTCTGAACGCACCGTTGCGAGCTTTCCGGTCTTGGCACCGGACTGCATGAACTTCTTGACGGCGTCTCCCTGGAGCTTCTTCATCTTGTCGAGGCTACTCGGACGCTGCGAAAACCATCGCAACCTCTCCTGCAACCCTGGCGTTGTTCTCGGCCAGCGCAAGGTTGGTTGGGATGGTTCTACCTTCGGTCACGGCTGAGAGGCGAGCCAACACGAACGGGGTGATCTCAGGTCCTGAAAGGCCCGCATCGTCAGCATCTACCAAGGCTTGTTCAGTGGCGGAGATCATCTCGTCGCTGGGGATCTCTTGATCGACGGGGACGGGGACCGCGAGGACCGTTCCACCACCGTTGAGTGCCCGCCGAGCGTTCAACACCCTCACCATTTCCTCTGGCGTGTCAACCCTCCCTCCAAGGGGGATCCCCGAAGAGGCGGAGTAGAACATCGGGAAATCGTCCGTCTGATACCCGATTACCGGAGCTCCGAGGGTCTCGAGCAATTCGAGGGTCCTGGGTAGATCGAGGAATGACTTAGCCCCGGCGCAGACGGTAAGCACTGGATGGCGAGCGATCGCGCCGAGGTCGGCGCTGACGTCCCCAGTGATCTCTGATCCTCGGTGCACTCCTCCAATCCCACCAGTCGCGAAGACCGAAACTCCAGCGGCGGCACAGAGGGCGAGAGAGGCCGAGACTGTGGTGGCCCCAACGGCCCAGCCTTGGCCCACGGCCAGGCCGAGTTCCCGCTCGGAGGTCTTTCGGGCTTCTCCCAAGATTCGATGGTGCTCTGATGGATCCAGGCCCATGCGTGGAATCCCGTCGACGACCGCAGTTACGGCTGGGACCGAGCCCGAAGAGCGGACGGCGGCGATGGACCGATCTAGGGCTTCCTTGTTGGCGGGAGATGGGAGGCCAAGATTCGAGAAGATGGTGCTTTCCAGCCCAACGACGCCACGCCTCTCTAGGAGAGCAGTCTGAACTTCTTCTGTGATCTTCATTTGGTCACCAAACCCTCGAGAGCGTCGTCGTAGCGGGGTGCCATGGTATTCCAACTGAACCGCTGCATGGAAGCTGCCAACCCTTCAACCTCTGTCGCTATGACAGCTGGATTCGCAAGAAGCTCCCGCAAGCGAGGAGCCAAGCCTTGGTCCTCGCCGTAGAGGCAGCGATCATGAAAGCCTGCAGGGATGAGTTCGGGGTACGAGAGTCGGGTGGGCAACAGGGGCAGGGCGCCAGCGGAAACAGCTTCGACCACGCTGATGCCGAAGAACTCGTGATTAGCTGTCGAGATAGCGATGGCCGCCTCACCAAGGAGTGCTTTGTATCTGTCTCTGGGAGCGTGTCCGAACTGGACAACCCTGTCGCCGTAGTGCGCTTTTGCATCGAGGAACTCCTTGGGCGAGTTAGAGAAGTTCTCACCGCATAGAGCAAGTCGCCAGGGGAGATCCAGTAGAGAGTCAAGGGCTGTGAACAGGGCTGAGGGGTTCTTGTCGTACTCCCAGCGATGGTTCCAGAGCAGTAGGGGTGGGCTTGTCTTAGGGCCGATGGGGATGGTTTCTACTCCAAGTGGCATCACCCGTGCTCGACCCATCACCTCGGGCTGGTAGTCGGAGTGCTTGTGATCGGGAAAGCTGTTGAGGAGGGCAGGCAGTGCGTTGGTCACTTCCTCAAGATGGAAGCTGGAGTTGAACCAGACCTCGTCGGCAACCGCCATGGACTTCCAGTTGCGGAAGCCGTAGGAGATGTCTGGCGTAGCCTTTCCGGAGATTGGATAGGTCAACTGGTTCTCGTGCATGTACAGAACCACCTTTGGATCCCCGAGGACGCGTCTGGTTAGGCCCAGGTAGGCATCCAGTTCGAGCATGTCGTCGGCAATGACAACGTCTGGCGGACCAACCTCTTCCACTAGGTCTCTTGTCAGCCGGGCAAACGTGATTGACGAACCGGCCATCCTCCACTTCCAGAATCGGCCGGGCAGCGAGAGCAGGTTGATCGAGTGGCGGCTGTGTGCGATATATCCCTCGGCCCAGCTCTGATGGGAGCCAGAGTGATACGGCGAGATGAGGAGTACTCGCATGGCGCTAACTGGTCGGGATCTCTTGGCGCCCTACTAGTGCTCGGCCAAGTGTGATCTCGTCTGCGTAGTCCAGATCCCCTCCGACTGGGAGCCCCGAGGCGAGTCGAGTTATCTTGATCCCGCTGCTCTTTGCCTCGCGGGCAATCCACATGGCAGTGGTGTCTCCCTCAATGGTTGGGTTGGTGGCGATGATGAGTTCGGTGATGTTTTCGCTGACGGTGCGGTGTTGCAACTCAGCAATGCGGAGCTGGTCGGGCCCAATGCCGTCGATGGGAGAGAGGTGCCCGCCCAAGACGTGGTATCGGCCCCGATACTCTCCGGTCTTTTCTATGACCACGATGTCCTGAGCTCTCTCTACGACGCAAAGTATCCCGTCGGTTCGGCGTCCGTCCCGACAGATGGAGCATTCTTGGTCGGCAGTGACGTTGAAGCAACGGTCGCAGAGGCGAACAAGCTCACGGAGCTCGACGATGGCGGTGGCAAGTCGTCGAGCTTCTGCTTCGTCGGTATTGAGGAGGTGGAATGCGAGGCGTTGGGCCGATTTCCTTCCAACACCTGGAAGGCGAGCAAGCTCGTCGATAACGCGTTGCACTGGTCCCTCAAACATTGTCGAATCGTAGCGTCAACGGGCGAGAACCCGAGGGCTAGTCATCCTCGTGAGAGATCTCTTCAACGAAGACAGCTCCGAGCTCTGCTGCGAGCATGTCTTCATGGCTAACGGGTGGAGCAGCGTCATCGTCAATGAGTTCGTCGAAGGGGTCGGCGTCCTCGACGACTTCTAAAGCTGGAGCCGCGGCGTGAGCACCGAACTCCACTTCAAAGTTGGCGCCGAGGAGCCTGCCAAGAGCCTGCTTGATCAAGTTCTTGACGGTTGTGTCAGCCTGGAGTTGGTTGATGTGGAAGGTCTGATGCCCAGGGACGAAGAGTCTCACCACTCCGTTCTCGACTGACCCTGGCGAAGCCTCCCTGAACAAGGCTTGACGACGGGGCCCGAGTTCCTCGTTCACCACCGAGAACAGTTGCGGCCAGATTCGCTCTAGATCGCTCAGACCTATGGAGGCTGGTGCAACAGGAAGGGCGGGATCCATGGGGGCAGGATCTGGGACCGATTGCAGCTTGGGTGCGGAGGCCTCGGACTCGGGTTCGGGGGGCGTAGTGACGGCAGTCATGGGCGCCTCTTCTGCCTTCTCCTGTTGAGCTGGCTTCTCAGCGACCGGTTTGGCCGGTTCTTGGGCTGTTACTTGTGGGGGAGTGGGAGGTACCGCTTGTTGGTCGGGAGCAGCAGGTTGCGTTCCGGTTGAAACGGACTTCTCTACCCGGCTGATCCGGT
>CAXMPE010000088.1:0-4658 GCA_964195245.1 uncultured Verrucomicrobiales bacterium
CTAGACTCGCCTTCCTAAAGGAACACAGGAGAGAAACTTGTCCAAACAGGACGATGTAATTCGAGTGCAGGGTGTCGTCAAGGCGAACCTACCTAACGCCACCTTCAAAGTTGAAGTGGATGGCGGACTCGAGGTGCTCGCCCGGGCCGCGGGCAAGATGCGGCGCGGCCGGCCCATTCGTATCCTGCCAGGTGACCGAGTGGACCTAGAGCTCTCAGCGTACGACCCCACCATGGGGCGAATCGTCTGGCGCTACAAGTAGAACCCCGTTGTTCGGAGGCCGAGGCCTCCAAACCCAAACTAGACCTGGACCTAGACTTGGACTAGCCCGTCCCGCTTTGAGATTGGCTGTTCCCTCATGCCGATGCTGATGAGCCTTGTGGGGCTAGCTGGCTCTGGTTCTCCCTCTGGGTTTGGTTCTTGTCCTCGTCTTAGTTCTCGTTGGGCTTAGGGTAAGGCCGACACAGTGTCGAGACTCTCAGGGGACGGTTATGCAGAACACGTTGTTGCTGATTCACATTCTTGCCGCAAGCGCTTGGCTCGGCGGGAACGTCGTTCAAATCATTGCGGGTCCCGTCATGGAGAAGGCGGGCGCAGGGCCCCATGCCGCTTGGGTGCGAACCACGGTCAGGTTGGGTACGTGGTTGTACACGCCAGCCGCGTTGGTGGCGCTGGCAACAGGCATTGAACTGGTTCGCTCCAATTCTTCATTCGAGTTCAGCGCGACCTTTGTTTCGTTGGGGTTTGTCACGGTGATCGTGGGGGCTGCGCTCGGGATGGCCGTCTTTGGCCCGGTAGGCCGCGCCCTGGCTGACTCAATTGACCGCGGAGATCACACTGCGGTACGCACGCTCAAGGCCAAGCTCAGGATGTGGGGAACCTTTGATACCTTGCTGGTTCTTGTGACGATCTACGCCATGGTTGCCAAAACCGGCGCTTAGTATCTAGCGCATGCCCAACATCTTTGAAATATCCAGCGAGTACATCGACGAGCTAGTCGCCCTCCAACCTATGGCCGCCACCTATCTTGGTATTGCCGGGCACAACGATCAGTGGAACGACACCAGCCCTGCTGGAGTTGAGGCAGACCGAGCGTTCTATGCCGAGTATCTGGGGAGGATCTCAGCCCTAGACGACTCTCAGGAACGTTGGGAGTTGCACGGTCGCAAAGTGCTCAAGCAAGACATCGAGATGAAGATCGCAAGGATCGATGCTGGGGAGCCCTACCGGGACCTCAACAACATTGCGTCACCCGTCCAGGACCTTCGAGATGTTTTCGACATGATGCCGCAGGCGACGGACGCTGACTGGCTTGATGTGGTAGCCCGACTCAACACGCTCCAAGACCCGATTCAGGGCTACATCGATACCCTCAACGTTGGGCGTAGTCGGGGGTTGGTGGCAGCGAGACGTCAGGTAGCGGCATGCATCGACCAGTGCGCCACGCACGTAGGCCCCGACTCTTACTTCAACACGCTGGTCGATACGGCACGTCGCTGCGGAGCGTCTGCCGAGACCCTTGCGCTCCTGTCTGAGGCGGCAGAAGCCGCAAAGGCCTCCTACGCCATCCTTGGAACGTACCTACAGGACGAGTACCTCGCTGACGCAGCAGAGTCCGACGCCGTTGGCCCAGATCGTTACAAGACAGCTAGTTACAGCTTCCTGCTGACCCACTTGGATTTTGAAGAAACGTACCGGTGGGGTTGGGATGAAGTGATCTCGTTGAGAAATCGCATGGTGGAGGTCGCCAAACGGATTGACCCAGCTCTTTCATTCGAGGAAGTGGTCGAGCTCCTTGAAACTGACCCTCGGTTCGTGGCTCAATCCCCTGAAGAGTTCCTCGAGATTATGAAGGCGACCCAGGCTGACGCTTTGGAGAAGTTGTCGGGGACCCACTTCGACGTGCCGTCACAGATTGAGCATGTGGATGTGAAACTGGCCCCTCCCGGCGGCGCCTTGGGAGCTTATTACACAGGGCCCTCGGAAGACTTCAGTAGGAATGGATGCGTCTGGTACTCCCAACCCGGAATGACCGTGTTCCCGTTGTCCGATGAAATCTCGACGGCTTATCACGAAGGCTTCCCCGGTCACCACCTCCAAGCTGGGATGCAGGTCTGCTTAGGCGATAGCTTGACCAGAGCCCATCGGCTCGCCATCTGGTATTCAGGATACGGCGAGGGCTGGGCGTTGTACGCCGAGCAATTCATGTTCGAAGAGGGCTTCATGGACGCCCCACACCACGAGTTCGGGATGCTCATGGGTCAGATCATGCGAGCCTGCCGGGTTGCCATTGACATCGGCATGCACCTGGGACTCGATATTCCCCAAGACGCACCCTTCCACCCTGGGGAGTCCTGGACCTTCGAGACCGCAGTCGAACTCGCCGAGACGTACGCTCTTCTTGCCCCCGACTACGCCGTTTCGGAGGTGACTCGTTACCTGGGTTGGCCCGGGCAGGCTATCTCATACAAGGTCGGCCAGAAGGCGATCTTGGATATCCGGCAAGAGGCTCGGCAAAAGGACTGGTTTACGCCGAAGGAGTTCCACGCGCGGGTCGTTGGATCCGGACCTGTTGGCCTGGACTACCTGCGCGAAATTGTCTTGGGCTAACGGCAGGCGTCGCTGAGAGTTGGGTAGGGGTTTGTAGCAGCACCGTTATCTGGATGGATCTCGAAGTGGACGTGGGGACTTGAGCCCTTGGCGTTGCCGCTGTCGCCAACGTAGCCAATCACATCTCCCGCGTTAACCTGGCCGCCCTTGCCGAACCCCTCTAAGTGGGTCAGCCAATAGACATGGCCGTCATCGCCCCACAAACGCACCTGGATTCCCCCGAGTGTGCCGGTCTTCTGTTCAGCATCGCCGCTCACCGGAGCAACTACAAGCTCCCCGCGAATCGCGAAAATGTCGGTGCCTGCATGGCCCCTCCCATCGGAGCGGGGGAAACCCCAGTCGTTGATGAAGTTGCCAGTGGGCACTGGGCATCTCCAACCTGTCGCGTTTGGAACAGTGATCTCCTGCCCGATGAGGATCAGATTGGGGTTCGTGATGTCGTTATGGGCCAGCAGCGTTGAGACAGTGGTGTCGTACTTCGAAGCGATCTTCGCCAAAGATTCGCCCTTGGTAACAATATGGGTGAGGTCAGTGGTATCGCTTGCGAGATTGACCGCCGGAACCCGAGTTGAGCCGTCAACGATGATCTTGGCTCCAAGGTAGATTTTGTCTGGGTCCGTGATTCCGTTGAGGGCCATGAGTTGCGTGACCGTTACTCCGTATTTGACAGCGATTTTCCCGAGACTGTCGCCGCGCACCACAACGTGAGTGGCTTCGGATTGCGTACCGGAGGCTCCGCTAGCGGTTGAGTCTCCCGGAATCGTGAGCAGTTGTCCCGGCCGGATCAGGTTGGGGTTTTTGATGCTATTCGCCTTGACCAACGCCGTAACAGTTACATCGTGATCGTCGGCGATGTCAGACAGCGTGTCGCCGGACTTCACCGTGTAGTTGAAAAAGCCCATTGCCAGCGTGAGCAGAATGACCATGCCTGAGGTGAGGCTTCGATTGATTTTGGGCATGTCGAACTCTGTCCAGGCCCCTCAACCTATCTCCTCGCTCGCGAGATTGTACGCGCTTGAGAGGGTTCGTCAACCCTGTAATCCGGTAGAGGTCTTGATTTTCAACCCCTGTTTCCCATCTTCTGTCGCGCGCAGTTGTCCGCAGGCTGCGTTGATACTCTTCCCACGGATATGTCGCACCGTCGCATTCACCCCGAGCTCCTCCAGCTCCCCCTGGAACCGCTGGATAACGTGGTCGCTTGATGGCTGATCGGCCGAGAGCGGTGTGGGGTTCATCGCGATCAAGTTCACGTGAGCCTTGAGTCGGCGAGCGATTCGAGCAAGCTTGGCTGCTTGGTCGAGGGTGTCGTTTCGACCCTTGATCATCGTCCACTCGATCGAAACTCGCCGCCCAGTCTTTTCAAAGAAGTAGGCCGCTGCAGCCTCCACCTCTTCTAAGTCGTGACGTTGGTTGAGCGGCACAAGTTCGTCTCTGAGATCGTCATCTCCGGCGTGGAGGCTCACCGCAAGGCCGACCTGCCACGGCTCGTCTGCAAGACGCTTCATGGCGGGTGCTACACCCACCGTTGATACGGTGATTCTCCTCGCTCCCATGCCCCGAACCTCAATGAGCCGCCGGAGTGACTCACGAATGCTGCGGTAGTTTACGAGTGGTTCTCCCATCCCCATGTAGACGATATTGGTGACGCGATCGGGCGAGCCTGGCATCCCACCAGCTCGCAGATATGCCTCCGCCCACTGGACCTGAGCGACGATCTCTCCAGGCTTGAGGTTTCGCTCGAAACCAAACTGCCCAGTAGCGCAGAAGGTACATCCAAGGGCGCAACCTGCTTGAGAAGAAATGCAAAGGGTGGTGCGACGTGAGTAGCCCATGAGAACCGCTTCTATCGCGGGCCCGTCAGGCATCCGAAAGAGCCACTTTACGGTGTTGCCGCCGTCTGAACGCTGGACCGTTTCCACCTTGAACGGCCAGAGGTTGTCTCCAATCGCGTCTCGGATCGACCCTGGGAGGTTGGTCATTTCCTCCGCAGCCGCGACGGGTGTTTTGTACAACCACTCAGACAGCTGGTCAACGCGGTAGGAGGGTTC
>CAXMPE010000089.1:0-2368 GCA_964195245.1 uncultured Verrucomicrobiales bacterium
CCCGTCTTTCCTGCAACCGTGATTCCGTTGATGACGGCTCGGCCCGCCGTTCCGCTTTCTACGGCGCTAACCATCATTTCCTTGAGGGCCTCTGCGGTCAACGCTGAAATAGGGCTGGCCAGGACTACCGGGCCACTGATCCTGGTTGGCGTATTGTCAGCATCGAAAATGGTGTCAACGAAGTAGGGGGTCATAAGTTGCCCGTGATTGGCGATCGCCGAGACAACATTGAGCATTTGTAGCGGAGACGCCTGCACGTCTCGTTCCCCTATTGCCGACTGTGCAAGCGTGGCCGGATCCATGCCGCTTGGAAACACGCTGGTAATGACGGGCAGTTCAAGGTCGATTTCTGAGTTGAACCCAAATGCTTCGGCTCGTCGAGTGACGGCGTCAGCGCCCAAATCCATCGCCAGTTGAGCGAATTGGATGTTGCACGAGCGGGTAAGGGCTACTCGCAGGGTCACCGTTCCGCCGCCATCGCAGGTTCCCTTGGAGGCATTGAGGATCAGGGATTGAGATCCGGGCAGGACTAGGGCTGACGGATCCTCGAGTTCGGAGTCGACGCTGTAGCCGCCGGCCTCTAGTGCTTCAGCAGCGATGATCAGTTTGAAGGTGCTGGCCGGTGGATAGGTTGTTGCTGATACCCGATCAAGGCGAGGCTGTGATGTGTCCCCTTCGATTTGTTGAGCGTAGGCCGGATCAGAGACACGGTTGGGATCGAACGAAGGGGAAGAAACGTAGGCAAGAATCTCCCCGGTCTGTGGATTAACAGCCGCGATCGCTCCGTGTTGAGAGCCGAGGGCTTGGGCAGCTGCTTCTTGTAGGTTGGCGTCGATCGTCAGTCGGAGGCTGTGGGGCCGCAAGTCTCCGCCAAACAGAGCAGTGAGGAGATCTGACACAGTGAGGTCTTGGCGAGATCGGAGCTCGCTCGAATACGACCGCTCGAGCCCAGTCTGGCCAAAGAGGACGGCGGAGTAGCCGAGGGGGTGGGCGAAGAGATCATTGGTGGGGTAGATGCGCGCAAAGGTGCGCCCTCCTTCTTCAAGTACACTCGTAGCAAGCACTAGTCCGTTGCGGTCCACCACCGTACCGCGTTCTTGACCTCCTTCATGTAGAAGAACGCGGGCGTTGAGGGAGCTGGTGCGATAGCGGTCAGCGGCTACTGCCTGAACGTAGGTCGTGGCGAGTAACAGCACCGCAAAGGCCGCGAACAGACCGTAGGTGATTCGACGTATTGGCCCGTTCACGAGCGTTCCTCATGGGAGACACGGGTCAGAAGTGCCAGGGCAAGAAGGTTGACCAGGAGCGAGGACCCCCCGTAAGACATGAAGGGCAAGGTGATACCAGTGAGTGGGAGTACTCGAACTACCCCAGCGATGATGAGGAAGGCCTGCACCCCAAAACCAAAGGCGATACCGGCGGCGAGCAGTTTCCTGAACTGATCTCTCGCGCTGAGGGCGATGCCTGCTCCAGCCGCCACTAGAAGGGCGAACAAGCTGAGAATGGCTACTGAGCCGGCGAGGCCGAGTTCTTCGGCCAACGCGGCGTAAATGAAGTCGGTGGCTGCGAAGGGGATGATGTCTGGTCGCCCGAGACCGAATCCTGATCCTGTGAGGCTTCCCGACCCCATAGCAAAGAGACCTTGCACAATCTGGTACCCAGAACCAAGTGGGTCATCGAATGGTCGAATCCATGCGTCCACACGGCTCTGCACGTGACTGAAAAGTTGGGCAGCCGCGACGCCCCCAATGACGAAGAGCGCCCCACCAGCCCAGACGAAGACCCCCTGTCCGGTGGCCGCGTACAACATGAGAATGAAGATGGAGAACAGGAGCAGCGATGCGCCAAGGTCGCGTTGTGAAACGAGTACTACAAAGCTCACTGTCCAAGCGATGAGCACGGGCACCAGTTGGCGAGGTTCGGGAACCGAGAATCGGCCGAGTTTCCTCGGTGCAATTCCGACGCTTGGAGCTCGATCACCAAGGAGGGAAGCGAGAACAATGATCAGCACCAGCTTGGCGAACTCGCCTGGTTGGAACTGCACTCGGAATCGATCCGTCCCAAACGCAACCCAAAGGCGAGATCCGTTTACGGTTCGTCCGCTAATCGGGAAGCCACTCTCAGGAAGGAGGGGGAGTAGAAGGAGACCCAGAGCAACGATCAAGAGCAGGTATCGGTAGCGCCGAAGCACGCTTAGACCGGTGCGTTGGAGAATTGCCAAGACGGCCACGGTGAGGGCTGCACCAATGATGAACCACCATCGCTGTCGCGATGCGAGACGCATGTCGAGGCGGTAGACCTCGATGAGTCCCAGAGCTGACAAGGCCGCTGCGATGAGGACTGGGTAGGTGCGCGCTTGGGGTGCAAA
>CAXMPE010000090.1:0-6065 GCA_964195245.1 uncultured Verrucomicrobiales bacterium
CCAACACCAGTTTGAAGACACCTTGGTCTCCGGTCAGGACGTACAACTCTCCGTCTGCACCCTGACCGAAGCTGGTGAGGAACCGCGCCTGAGGGCCCAGCATCACCGCTTCAGACACCACACCGTTGGACTGTTCAAGGCCGATCAATCGTCCTCGGCAATAGTCGGCAAACACGTACATACCCTCCAGATCAGAAATGTCCGAGCCTCGGTAGACATACCCACCAGTCACTGCACATCCGCCGTTCTTGTGCAGGTACTCGAAAACCGGAAGCGAGTGCTCTTGCGGTTCGTCACCAATGAACTGGTAGCTGCCTTCCAGCCGGGGCCAACCAAAGTTCAGCCCTGCCGAGTCTGCCGCCGAAAAGTCCACCTCCTCAACGCACCCCTGACCCACGTCACCGATCCACATATCGCCCGTCTGAGAATCGAAGGTGAACCTCCACGGGTTGCGCAGACCGTAGGCGACGATTTCCTCTCGATCCGATGAAAAGAAGCCGGAGCCGAAGGGAGCCTCCGTTGGAACGTCATACCCGCCGTGGTAGGGATCGATCCTCACGATGGTGCCCAGCAGCGTGGTGGTGTCCTGGCCGTTGCCGTCCGGATCGGCGATATTTCCACCATCTCCCAATCCGATATACAGATAGCCGTCGGGACCCAGTTCCATACCTCCTGAGTTGTGCCACTCATGGGGTTGCTTGACCTTGATCACCTCTTCGGGAGTGCCCAAGGTCACCCCATCGGCGCTCTCGTACGACCGGACCACGAGGTCGCCGGCTAGATCGGTGTAGGACAAGAGCAGGAGCCCACTCATGTGGACCACATCGATGAGTCCTTGCTCCACGCCATGAGAAACCTCATCCTCTAGGTCGAGCAGCACAGTCTGTTGATCGCCTTCAACCAACCACAGCTGCCCTGTTTGGGATGTGATGAGCAAGCGTCCGCCCTCAAGCTCGAGAAGGCTGGTTGCTTTGGGGACATCCGCCACCGGCTCAAGGGCGAGCTTTGGCCTAGCCCAATCGGGGGGATCTTCGCCGAGAGACGGAACGCGAGCAACCGACGGGGCGGTGCAGTCATCCCAGCCGTGATCGGTTGAGTCATCTATCGAGGTAGAAGCGCCGGTGCAGGCTCCCAAGATCAGAACCAAGACGAAGACCACGCCGAAGGGACTTGCGCTGGCGACCTTGTTCACGCTGTGACAGCCTCGACGAATCCTTCTGGCCTACGTGTGGGCCGCCCGTTAAGGTCCGTAAAAGCGAAGGTGATGTCGGCTGTGAACAGCTTCTCCTCACCATCAAAGATTTCTTGGCGCCAGACAGTGGTGGCGCGGGTGGCTTCTGAATGACGAGTCCGGATGGTCAGTTCGCGCTGCTCTAACGCGGGCTTCAGATACTTCGCGTTGACTCCAACCACTACCACCTGGCGGCCAAGTTCGGTGAGTCTGGCCATTGAGAAGCCCACCTGATCCAGCAGGTCGATCCGGGCAGACTCGCAATAGGTCAAGAAGACCGAATGGTTGAGGTGCCTATAGGGATCGAGATCGGCCCAGCGAACTTTGATGTTGTACTCGTGCATCACGACCAGAGGTTACGGCACCGAGATTCGAAACCGAACTACTGGGAAGCCTTCTTCGATGGCCGTGTCGTCGGCCACAACGACTTGGTACTCACCAGCAGAGAGTCCCTCAACCCGAAACTCATAGATACCCCAGGCATCTATCCAACCGTTAGTCATCAGCGCAGCTCCATCGAGAATCACAGACGGACCCAAGATCGACTCAGGGAATACAGCATCACCTTGCCACTCTCCCACGAGCACGCTCATGGTTGCCTCAAACGGCCGGGCGTAGCCCACGAAGATGGAACTTGATGGCGTCTGGATTGGCGGAAGGGCAACGATCGTGCCGTCCCGCACGAAGATCTCAGAGACATCGCCCTTCTCCAAATCGATGATCAGCTGGCCTGTCTCGGCAATACCCCTTACGGAGGCCGCTCCGGGAAGGGCAAAATCCATCCAAAGGCCATCTCCAGGACGGGACGCGACCAAACCGGCGTATTCCTCGGCAAAGATTTCGGTGGCGTTCGGCAGAACAGTGTCCGCAGGAGCCGAAATCCTCAAGCGTGCCTGATCTATTGCTGCAGCCCCAACTGGTGGCAGAATCACCCCTAGGTGGTCATCACCTGACTTCTCGGCGAAGGTGACGACAATTCGAACACAGTCACCAAGATCTACAGCGATGACATCGTAGATTTCGTCAGCCGTGGACGTTCCGTCTCCGTCCACATCGCCGATCCCGGAAGAAAGATCACAGGCGCCCCCAGGCGGGAGCCATCCTGAGATGGGAGCAACAAAAGCCGAGTTGACCCATCCGTACCCCGGTCCTGCAAAGGGCTCAAAGACGAGTTGCGTGTCTGGTGAGTAGGTGACCGAGGTCCAAACCCCGCCGTCATCCGACTCTTCCTCCACACCTTTCACCCGAACAGTTCCATAAGCCGGATCGATCTCCGCATTGATGTTCGACCCAACACCCGGGCTGAACCGACCGTTAAGCACGTCGTCTTGATCTACTCCCACCACGAAGTGGGTAGGTGCGAGTTGAATGGGTTCGCCCAGCACTATCAAGTCAGATGTTGGCTCGGGCCCCACAGGCTCAGCAATAGTGTCCTCAGATGTCGTTGTCACTGGCGCCACCGTCGTCGCAGTAGCTCCGGTGGTCGGCGGGCTTACGAATTCAGTGGTAACTGGCACGCCCGACGTCGTCGTGGACGATGCATCGGAGCCAGCGCCGCACGCTGACAACAGCAGCACGACCCCCACCAACAAGCTAATCCGTCTCATCCTGGTTCTCCTGTCACAAGAGAGCACTTCTCTGCTCTCAATTTTAGAACGATCGCGCAAGAACCATCGTTCCCGCAGGCACTATTGTCTGGGCATGCGACGAACCCTTTTCATTCTTACTCTGTTCCTTTTGGCAGCACTCACGTCATCTTGTGCCAGCTCCGACGACGTCATCGAGATTGAGATGCTCGACAACACCTTCGCTCCCGATGACCTTGCGATCGCTGTAGGAGAAACGGTTCGCTTCACCAACGCTGGTCGCAACCCGCACAACGCCATCTCTGTGGATGGCAGTTGGTCCACAGCAGATGCCTTCGGCAACATTGTGATGGAGGACGGCGACGCAACCGACATCACCTTCGACCGGCCAGGCGTATACACCTACTTCTGCTCGTTCCACGCGACGCCGACTGATACCGGATACGCCGGCATGATCGGCACTATCACGGTCGGCGATGCCACGGCAGAGTCCGCCCCTGCCGATCCGGCTGCGAGCCAGTCCCTAGACGCTACCGTGAGCGGGGTTACCTTGATGGTGCCCCAAGACGGATACCCCACGATTCAGAGCGCAGTCGACGCAGCCGCACCGGGAGACATGATCCTGATTGCTGGAGGGGTCTACAGAGAACAAGTCAATGTGACCACAGATCGACTTGTCATCAGGGGCGAGGACCGCAACACAGTCGTTATTGACGGAGAATTCCTACGAGAGAACGGTGTCAACGTCGTAGGCGCCGATGGGGTAGCGGTGGAGAACCTCACGGTGCGGAACACCACCGGTAACGGTGTCTTTTGGAACGGCGTTGTTGGCTACCGCGGCTCGTATCTCACCTCAATCGACAACTGGGTTTACGGTATCTACGCCTTCGATTCAACAGACGGCCTTCTGGAACACTCATACGCATCAGGTTCCTACGACGCAGGCTTCTACATTGGCCAGTGCGACCCATGCAACGCGGTTGTAACCGATGTACACGCTGAGTACAACGGGCTCGGATTCTCCGGCACCAACGCCTCAGTCAACTTGTACCTCATCAACTCGGAGTACAACAACAACATCGCTGGGGTGGCTCCCAACACGTTGGACTCAGAAACGCTACCGCCCGTCCACGACGTGATCGTGGCTGGGAACTACATTCACGACAACGGGGAACTGAACGCCCCAACGGGCAAGCTCGAGTGGAGTGGATACGGGTCAGGCATTGTTCTGGCCGGGTCAGTCGACTCCCATATTCACAACAACCTCATCCTCAACAACGCTGGATCGGGCATCGGTATCGTTCCGATGATTGATGTCAACTTCTGGCCATCTCAGGGGAATGTCATTGAGGACAACATTGTGCTCGGCAGTGGCCGGGCCGACCTCATGCTGGGGGGCCCTCTCGAGAGTGGTAGCTGCTTCAGTAACAACACCGCAGACACCAAGATCCCTTCGCTTTTGTCCGTGCTCCACTCGTGCAACGGACTCAAGGTGAACATGGTCTTCGGACTCGCGGGTACCTCGGACCTCCTTGGAAGAGTTGCCCAAGCTCAGAACGGAGTAGGCACCGATCTTGAGCACGGCGACGCACAGAAGCCAGGACCCCAGGAGCAAATGCCCGGCGGTAAGGATGCGCCCGTCCGGACTGCAACAAACCTCTTCTTGACCACCAATATCGAAACCCTTGCAACGCCAGCCTTCGTGGAGGGAACCGCTATTAATGACCGGAACCTCGTCATCTCCGGAGTCTCGCTGGGTTCAGGTTTCTGGCCGCTCTTCTTCGGGGCGATCTTGCACTGGATCCCACGCCTCACTTGGGGCCTGGGAGCGCTTTGGGCTCTGCTCAAACTTCGCCAAAGAGAAGAGCTACGGCCTCTACCTCGTTGGATCTGGATAGCGATCGTCACTCTCGTCCCCGTTCTTGGAGTGATGGTCTTCGCACTCTTCGGCTGGAAAGAGAAGCCTGTAGGTTGGCGAGTCGGACGAGTGTTCGGCTACACCGGAGTCTGGCTAGTGCTCGTAGTTGCAGGGTTACTCATCGGCAAGGTTGTATGACCGAAGATCCAACTCGGCCAACTCGCAGGGAGGCCATCAAGCAGATCGGCTCCTCTGGTGCTGTGCTCTTTGGCGCCGGCCTGATCGCGGGCGGGACTGGGGCAAACGTCGCGTACGCCAACACGTCTACTGGCGAAGATACGCCATACGGGTCCCCGGAAGGAGACGACAACATCTCGTCCCAGCTGGTCACGGCCGATGAGATGAGCCTCTATGGCGGGGCTTTTGAGCCCCCCCGCAGCCTCGACGCCAACTCTCTTGACGCCCTTACCTATCCCCCCGCTCCCCTCCTCACGGCACCGCAAACCCGCAATCTAGAGATGACGGTAACGGAGCAGCAGACAGAACTTGGCCAGGGCGTTTCCTACGAGACATGGACATACAACGGGTCCGCACCCGGTCCAATCATCCGGGCAAATGAGGGCGACCTGCTACGAATCCAGTTCCGGAACGCGACCGGTCGACCTCACAATCTCCACTTCCACGGGCGCCACAACATCAACTCAGACGGGTGGCAGTCGGTGCCGCCTGGAGGCGAAACTCTGTATGAGATTGAGGCGGGGCCCTTTGGACTCCACCCCTATCACTGCCACACGATGCCCTTGGCGATACATATTGGGCACGGCTTGTACGGGACTCTTATCGTTGATCCGCCGGGCGGTCGGCCCCCAGCACACGAGGTAGTTCTGGTGCTGTCCGGATGGGACCTACAAAATACTCAACGCAGCAATCAGATGTACACGTGGAATGGTGTGCCCGGGTATTTCGCCAAGTTCCCAATCAAGGTTCCCGTAGGAGAGTTGATACGGGTGTACCTAGTGAACATGACGGAATTCGATGCTTCGGGCGGGTTCCACCTCCACGCCGAGACCTTCGACGTCTTCCCTTCGGGCACCAGCCTGACTCCTGCGGTGAACACCGACGTGGTCAACCTAGGACAAGCCGACCGAGCCATCATTGAGTTCACCCTCCCCGAGCGCGGCAGATACATGTTCCACCCCCACCAACACCCAATGCCGTCCCAAGGCGCGATGGGCTGGTTCGCAGCCGTCTAGAGCCCAAGGCCCAGGCCAAGAACGGGAGTTTCGCGCTTCCTTACCCACTCGTGGGGAAGGTGGCTGCGAAGCAGACGGATGGGGCGGCCCTGAGCCAACCACCAGGCTCGACATGTGAAGCGGCTAGCTGACTCGAA
>CAXMPE010000091.1:0-5728 GCA_964195245.1 uncultured Verrucomicrobiales bacterium
CTTCGATCACCTGGATCACTCAGCGCATCAGCTTCTTAGAAGAGCGAATCCGCAAACTCGACTGATCGTCGGAACCAACGTGTCTGACCAAGGGTTCCTTGAAAGACTAGACCACGACGCAGAGGCTCTCCGCAATGAAGGACTCTTTAAGACCGAACGCGTCCTCAACACACCCCAACAGGTGTCGGTTGGACAGGTTGGGGCCGACCCAACGATCAATCTCTGTGCCAACAATTATTTGGGGTTGGCAAACCACCCCGACATCGTGGCTGCTGCCCATGCTGTCCTCGACGACCGTGGCTACGGCATGGCGTCTGTGCGCTTCATTTGCGGTACACAAGACACCCATACGGCTCTGGAAAACCGCTTATCTCAGTTCCTAGGTACCGATGCCACCATTCTGTATGGTTCTTGCTACGACGCGAACACTGGGCTCTTCGAGACCATCTTGGGGCCTGAAGACGCAATCATTTCAGACTCACTTAACCACGCCTCAATCATTGACGGTGTTCGACTCTGCAAAGCCCAACGCTTCCGGTATGACAACAACAACATGGCTGACCTCGAGCATCAGCTGCAGCTCGCTACAGGAGCGCGCACTCGACTCATCGCCACCGACGGGGTGTTTTCCATGGATGGCGTTATCGCCAACCTCCCGGCGATCTGCGATTTGGCTGATAGATACGACGCATTGGTCATGGTGGACGATTCTCATGCTGTAGGGGTACTCGGACCCAACGGAGCGGGCACACCTGACCATTGGAACGTGCGAGATAGGATTGACATCGTTACTGGCACCCTCGGAAAGGCTCTCGGCGGGGCGTCTGGCGGATACACATCTGGGAGGGCAGAAATCGTGAACTGGCTTCGGCAGCGATCCCGTCCCTACCTGTTCTCCAACTCTCTTGCGCCAATGATCGCAGGGACATCGCTGCAGGCCCTTGACCTTGTCCAAAACTCCCCAGATCTCAGACGCCAACTCGCCCACAACGCCCGCTACTTCCGCTCATCAATGACTGACAACGGTTTCACTCTGGCCGGAGCAGATCATGCAATCATCCCAGTGATGATCGGCGATGCTGCTCTCGCTGGATCCATGGCGGCTGAACTTCTGGACGAAGGAGTGTTTGTCGTGGGCTTCTCCTTCCCTGTCGTCCCCTTGGGACAGGCAAGAATCCGCACGCAGATGTCTGCAGCCCACACACAAGACCATCTCGATCAGGCCGTGCGAGCGTTCAAGACCGTAGGCAAAAGGCTGGGAATCGTCCAATGAAGGCACTCGTCAAGTCGAAGCCAGAGCCCGGTTTGTGGTTGGAAGAGGTTCCCGTTCCCACACCTGGCCCCAACGACGTTCGCATCCAGGTCACAAGAGCTTCCATGTGTGGCACCGACCTTCACATCGTGGCGTGGGACGAGTGGGCCCAAGGGACCATAGAAACTCCGTTGATCATCGGCCATGAGTTCGGCGGCAGGATCGATGCAATCGGAGACCTCGTAGAAGGGCTAACGCCGGGTCAAAGAGTTTCAGCTGAAGGCCACGTGACCTGTGGGCACTGCCGCAATTGTCGAGCTGGCAAGAGGCGGTATTGTCGAAATACGATTGGGGTGGGAGTAGGTAGAGATGGTGCGTTCGCCGAGTACGTCATCATCCCCGCCACCAACGTGTTCCCGATACCTGATGCTATCTCGGACGACATCGCCTCAATTCTGGACCCGCTTGGCAACGCGACGCACACCGCCCTGACATTCGATCTGGTTGGTGAAGATGTGCTCATCGCCGGAGCCGGACCGATTGGTGTCATGGCAGCAGCAGTCGCGAGACATGTGGGCGCCCGCAACATCGTTGCCACCGACCCGAACGAGTACCGGCTGTCCATCGCCCGAAAGATGGGGGCCAACCTCGCTGTTAACCCAACGGTGGACAGCGTGGCCAGCGCAATGACCCAGCTTGGGATGACGGAGGGCTTTGACGTTGGCATGGAAATGTCCGGTAATGATCGTGCCCTGCACGACCTGCTTACGTCCATGAATAACGGGGGCAACGTGGCTCTACTGGGCATTCCCTCGAGCGACGACGCGCCGTTCGACTGGACGGACATCATCTTCAAAGGCCTGACGTTGCGAGGGATCTACGGGCGCCGAATGTTTGAGACCTGGTACAAGATGGCGGCAATGCTCCAGACAGGGCTAGATGTGTCGCCTGTCATCACCCACACATTCGCGGCTGAAGCGTTTCAGGATGCGCTTGACGTTCTTGCAACCGGTGATTGCGGCAAGGTTGTTCTTGATTGGGAGCAGGTCTAGCTAGAGCAACGGCTCCTTACCTGAAGTTCCTTGAGGTAACTTCAGCAACGGGCCACGGATGAAATTGGCGCGCGACCAGATTTGTAACCCCATCGTTGTACTCCAGGGTTCCCTCCACTGTTAGCCCTGGGTTCTTTCTCGCGACGTCACGCTGCTGCTCCCACACATCAGGAAAGACCACCACATTAAGCAACCCCGTTTCGTCTTCAAGGTTGAAGAAGATGATTCCCCGGGCTGTTTGTGGCCGTTGCCTGTGGGTGACAATGCCGCCTACCCGAACCCGCCTTCCATGCTGTTGCAACTCAACAGCTTCCATGCAAGACAAGCAACCATCAGAGCTAAGCCGATCCCGCATAAAACTGACTGGGTGTTTCATGGAGACGCCTGTTGCCCAACGTTCAAGGCGCGCTTGCTCCTCAGGCTCCAATCCCGGCAGCGTAGGTGCTTCCACCCCTGGGGTAAGGGCAAGCCGATCTGGGCGAATCTCCGCAAGCGCTCCGGCAGCCCACAGTCCTTCTCTCCGACCTAAGCCGACTGATTCCATGGCACCTGAGGCCGCTAATGCTTCCAAAGCTGTGACATTGAGACCTGTGCGGTGAGCCAAGTTCTCTGGGGTAGTAAACGGCCCATCGATAATGCGAGCCGCTTCTATACGTGTGACCTCTGTTTCACCCAGCCCCCGTACCGATCTCAGCCCCATCCGTAGGGCAACTGGTTGCCGAGGAGCATCACCGAGAGCACCTCTCCCCTGCTCCCAAGACATCCCCAAGTAGGTGACCGCTGTCGGTTCCGTCTGATGGGGTTCTACGGTTGCGTCATGACGAGAAATGTTGACGTCAGGACCTAGCACTACCACTCCGTGGCGCTTGGAATCTTGCACGAGAGAGTTGGGTGAGTAGAACCCCATGGGTTGCGCGTTCAATAGGCCCGCAAGGAACTCAGTGGGGTAATGGAATCGCAACCACGCTGACATGTACACGATGTAGGCGAAGCTCACTGAGTGCGACTCGGGAAATCCGAACTGGCCGAACCCTTGCAATTTCTCCCAAATCTCGGCTGCAGCATCTCCGACCACCCCCATTGCGGTCATTCCCGAAAAGACATCGTCGCGCAGTTTCTCCATTGCTTGTTCACTACGTTTATGTGTCATGGCTTGCCTAAGCCGGTCGACTTGAGCGGCTGAGAAACCTGCACATACTCGAGCTAACTCCATGAGCTGTTCTTGAAAAATCGGTACCCCCAGGGTTTTGGCGAGAATCTTCTTGGAGAGTGGATGTGGGTAACGCACTGGTTCTTCACCGTTGCGTCGCCGCAAATAGGGATGTACTGAGTGACCCTGAATCGGTCCGGGACGAATGAGTGCCACCTCAACAGCCAAGTCATAGAAGGTCTTGGGCTTCATCTTGGGCAGTGTTGCCATCTGCGCTCGAGACTCCACCTGGAATAACCCAACAGTGTCGGCCTTAGTCAACTGGTCATAGATCGCCGGCTCTTGGGGCAGCGTGCCAAGATCAACTGTTACCCCGTGCACGTCTTGAATAGCATCCACAGTGAGATGCAGGGCGTTGAGCATGCCTAAGCCCAACAGGTCGAACTTCACAACGCCAATCATGGCGCATGACTCTTTGTCCCATTGCAGCACTGACCGACCTTCCATCCGACCCCACTCGAGCGGCACAACCTGCCACAACGGCCGATCTGCGATAACCACCCCACCAGAATGGATACCCAGATGGCGAGGGAACCCGTCCAACCGCTGGCAGATCTCGTACACGAAGTCCGCGGTGAGTCCGTTGGGCAGAGGTTCCATTTCGGCGATCTTCTGTGCGCTGTAGGTGTCGAGATACTTCGAAAGACCATCTGCCTGTGCTTGGGAAAAGCCGAAAGTCTTAACCACATCGCGCAACACACTCTTCGCACGATAGGTAATGACATTGGCCACCATTGCTGCTCGCTCCCGGCCATATCTTCGGAAGCAGTACTGAATGACTTCCTCACGTCGATCAGCCTCAAGATCAAGGTCGATGTCAGGAGCTCTGCCTCGTTCCTCCGACAAAAATCTCTCGAACGGGAGGTTGAGACGGATGGGATCTACTTGGGTGAGTCCTATGCAGCGGCAGACAGCTGAGTCCGCACCGGACCCTCGGATCTGACACAAGATATCTCTCTGCCGAGCAAACTGGACTAGATCCCACACGACCAGAAAGTATCCAGCGAAGTTGAGTCGACCAATAACATCGAGTTCGTGGTCGAGTCGCCGCTTCGCTCGAGGGTCAATGCCTCCCGACCCATCCGAGTAGATCTTGCGAGCACCTTCGTACGTGAGATGCCGTAAGAAGGCAGTTTCATCCTGATAATGATCTGGCATGGGAAAGTCGGGGAGATCCGGAGCTACGACATGTAGGTCGAACGCGATCTCTTCTGCGATGTCCGCAGCCCTCTCGACAACTCCCGGGTAGCGCCTGAATCTGGCTTCCATTAATTGTGGTGTCTTCAAGAAACGCTCATCTGACCCTGGGTTGAATCCGTTCTGTTCCTCCAAGCTACGCCGGCCTGCAATAGCCGCGATCACCTCTGACACCCGTGCCTGATCTCTTTGGTGGTAGTGCACATTGTTGGTTGCCACCGCAGCGATACCCAATCGTTGCGACACTTCCCAGAGCGCCTGATTACGGTAATCGTCTTCTGGCATACGGTGATCCCACAACTCAATGAAGAGGTTCTCTCCAAAGATTTCTTGTAGCTTGCGGGCTTCTCGAAGCGCCTTTGGTACGTTTCTCTGTTGCGCTGCCCTCGGCACCGCACCCTGCCAACAGCCTGTGAGCGCCAGCACGTTCCCGCCCCGAGCGGTTATTGCGAGATCCTCCCATGTGTACATCGGTCGGTTCTTCTTGCCACGCAACTGCGCTTTGGATACCAGATAGCCAATATCTGAGTAGCCCTCAGGCCCCTTCGCCAACAGCACCAAGTGATTGCCCTGCTGGAGCCCAGTCGGCTTGGTTCCGTGCATACGTTTTGACCGTCCCCGTCTGTCAACCCGCGACCCGCCCTTAAGCCTCGTCCAGTTCTGTTCATCCTGTTGCTCTGCCTGTTCAAAGGGGTCAAGACCGTTGACAACATCCGCAACAATGATCTCGGTGCCATAGACCGTGGGTAGCCCCACTTCCTTGGCCGCAGCTGAAAAGTGCACTGCTCCATAGAAACCGTGATGGTCAGTCACAGCCAAGGCCGAATACCCTAGGCCAGCTGCTGTTGTCACCAACTCATTGGGGTGTGAGGCACCATCAAGAAAACTAAAGTTGGTGTGACAATGCAGCTCGGCGTAACGGGTCATTTGTTGAGCATAGTCGAACATATGTGCGATAGAAGAAATCGCCCCGAGCCGTTTAACTCCGGGTTGGGAGCACGAACTAGAACCACAAAG
>CAXMPE010000092.1:0-4642 GCA_964195245.1 uncultured Verrucomicrobiales bacterium
CGTTACGGCATCCCCATTCACGTGCGCTCGTCGTTCAATGACTTGCCAGGAACCATGATCAAGGAGACCCCCATGGAACAAGCCATCATCTCAGGAATCGCCCACGACATCTCTGAAGCTAAGATCACCGTGTCTCACGTACCCGATCAGCCCGGCGTTGCCGCAGGCCTGTTCGAGCAACTCGCGGAGGCTGGGGTCAACGTCGACATGATTGTTCAGAACGTCTCGAGCGCTGGGTTCACTGACATTTCCTTCACCGTCCCATCTAGCTCAGCTACCCGGGCCACCAAAATTGCCAAGGAAGTAGCGGTCTCTCTCAACGCTACTGGGGCTGATCTCGACGACGATATTGCCAAGGTTTCGCTGGTTGGAGCCGGCATGAAGACCGAACCCGGTATCGCTGCGCGATTGTTTCGAGCGCTGGCGGACGCGGGAATCAACATTCACATGATCTCCACATCGACCATTCGGGTTTCAGTCATCGTTTCAGAATCTCAGGCAGTCGACGCGGTTCGAACGCTCGCCGAGGAGTTCCATCTCACCGAAGAAGCTACCCAATGACTTCTGTAGCGGTAGTGGGAGCCACAGGCGCGGTTGGTCGGACTGTGATCTCGATTCTGGCGGAGAGAGCCTTCCCCGTTACAAGCCTTCGTCTGCTCGCCTCATCAAGGTCGGCCGGACAAGTCATCCAAACCGCTTGGGGTCCAATCACCGTTGAGGATCTCTCGTCCGCCGATCCAACCGGCATCGAAGTAGCCATCTTCTCCGCAGGCGGGAGCCGCTCGCTTGAGTTCGCTCCGGTCTTTGCCCAGGCAGGTGCAACGGTGATCGACAATTCATCGGCCTTCCGGATGTATGACGACGTCCCCCTCGTAGTTGCTGGGATCAACGATCACGCGGCCTTCGAGCACACCGGAATCATTGCCAACCCAAACTGCACCACCATGACGCTGCTCATGGCAGTCGCTCCTCTTCACCGCGCCGCTGGGCTCAAAACCATGGTTGCCTCCAGCTACCAGGCAGTGTCGGGAGCAGGAAAGTCAGGCGTAGACGAGTTGTCTCGGCAGACCAAGTGGTTTCAGACTCAAGAAGAAGGCCTCCTCGACGGTTCGTGGGAGGACCCTGGTGGGGACATGTGGCCTCGTCCCGTTGCCTTCAACGTGCTGCCCATCATCGGTGATGCCACTACCCACGGCTACACCGACGAGGAGCTGAAACTACGGAACGAGTCGAGGAAGATTCTCGGCTCTCCCAACATCGTTGTTGAACCAACGTGCGTCCGAGTCCCAGTCATGACAGGACACGGAACATCCGCCACGTTGCACTTCGAGCGGCCAGTAACCCCCGAAGAGGCTGTCGGAATTCTCGAAGATGCTCACGGAGTTCAGGTCTGGAACGAGACAGTCGCCACACCCCTCGATGCGGTTGGTATAGACGACGTCCTCGTAAGCAGAATTCGCCCAACGCTCGACGAGAGAGGTGGTCTCAACCTTTGGACTGTTGGCGACAATGTCCGCAAGGGTGCTGCGTTGAACACCGTTCAAATCGCCGAGATACTCAACCGAGAACCGGTCAAGTAGTTTCGGCTCATGTTCTCGTGTAGCGTTTCATCATGGAATTATTGATCGTCCCCGTCGACGTCCCTGAGATGGGGGACCACCGGCTCAAGAGTTGGGCCAAGATCATCACCAACGTTGACGAGAGCCTGTCCACTGGTTGGGCCTTTGACGGCGAGTTTGTCGAAGTGGGGGGTATCCAGGATCTCGAAGTGGGCAGTGTCCTCATGATCTACGGAGAGAAGGGGTCTAGGGCCAAACCGCATCCAGTCGTCGGCCTGTTCAGGGTCAACAGCGACTCAACGCTAAGCCGAGAAGCCGACGCCAGCGGGAAGGCTTGGGCGAGAACCCTCCGCGACCAGACAGCAGCACTCTTGGTGACCGAGTTCGTCCCGATGAAAATGGAATGGTCGCCCGAACTAATGCGCTACTCCGAAGCAGCCCTTTCCGAAGAGCTGGAACGGCGGCGTGGGCTTCCTACCTAATTGATGGTTCTTTGGGCAACCCCAAGATCATCTCACCAACAATGTTGCGCTGGATCTCAGACGTACCGGCGTATATGGTGCCCGCGCGTGCGTTGAGGAACACTGTCTGCCAGGAGTTAGTCGAGTTGGGAGCTCCTTTGGAGTCATGTCGAAAAGCGTTCGAGGGACCCCTCCCCTCAGCAACCAACGCTGCAGGACCAAGGATATCCATAGCGAGTTCAGTCAGCGTCCGGTGATACTCCGACCAAGTCAGTTTGTTGATCGCTGACTCCGCACCTGGCGCATCACCCCTCATGAACTTGGTGAGCGAGCCATACCCCATGAAGCGCATCACCGAGACAGTCTCATGGGCTTGCAGGATGCGATCCCGGATGAGCGGGTCATTGATGGCTCCGTTCTCCTGAGCCATTGCCACCAGCCGATCCAACTCATTGCGGAAGCCCATCGGCCCGACCGCAGCGTCTTTGCCGCGCTCGAACCCCAGAAGAGTCATGGCAACACGCCAACCGTCGTTGACTCGACCAATCACATGATCCTTGCGAGCCCGAGCGTCCGTGAAGAACGTCTCATTGAACTCGCTATCGCCAGACATCATCTTGATGGGTCGAACCTCGACACCTTCCTGATCCATTGGAACCAACATGAACGAGATACCTCGATGCTTGGGAGCGTCGGTATCGGTTCTGCATAAGACGAAGATCCAGTTGGCCTCCATGCCTGCTGACGTCCATATCTTCTGGCCGTTGATGACCCATTCGTCACCGTCAGGGACCGCACGAGTCCCAACTGCAGCGAGATCAGAACCTGCATCCGGTTCGGAGTAGCCCTGGCACCAAGTGTGCTCTCCCGACAACGCCCGCGGGAGGAAGTATTGCTTCTGTTCCTCAGTTCCCCATGTGAGGATCGTGTTCCCGAGCATCGAGATGGAGAAAGTGTCATTGCCCGATCCCATGGGAACGCCCACCTTGGTGAACTCCTCGGCCACCACTACCTCGTCAAGTGGGGTCAGCCCTCCGCCCCCGTACTCCGTGGGCCATGAGATTCCGAGCCAACCGCCTTCGTACAGTTTCTTGCGCCAATCGGCCACAAACTGCCGTTGCTCATCGATGCTGAGGGCTCCGATTCCGGTCCAGTCCGGCGGCAGATTATCGGCCAGGAAGGCCTTGATCTTGGTGCGAGTTTCCTCGGCTGATGGCGGGTAATCGAAATCCACGGGAGGCTCCTGTTGGTTCGGCTCATTCTCGCACACAATTTGAGTGAACGTACAAAGTGCCGTGGTGTTGTCTAACAGGGAGATACCCCGGAGGGGGTCCGGGGTATCTCAGACTCAGTAGTGGGAGGATGACGAACCAGCCACCGAGCATCGTGGACACAGGGGGGGTCGTGTCCACGAATTCGAGAATAGCACTCCACCCTTCTGTGCGAGTGCCACCTTCCCAAAGATTCTCAGTTGGATACCCGAATAGATCATCGCCTAAAATGTCCGGCATGCCCTCGACACGAACTTCGCGTCTGTTCGCGCTGGCTGTGGCAGCACTTGTGCTCCTCACGACTCCTGCGTTCGCCGCCCAAACCGAGCTCGAAGAAGCAGAGGAACAAGCCGCAGAGGCAGGCGCTGCACTTACGCGGTCCCAAGCGGTCCGCGCAGCCGCCGAAGCCGAGTACTCCACGTCAGAACTCGCCCTAGGACTCGCCGTGGCCGAGTTCGCCGATGCCCAGCACGAGTACCAAGCCATCAGTGGAAAAGTTCTAGAAGTCCAAGGAGCGATCTCGGATGCCGAAGGCCGCCTCGCGGACTTGCGGGACTCAGTCATCGACACCGCAGTCGACAGTTATATGGCGTTATCCAGCACGGCTTCGTTACAGCCGTTCGTCGCCACTTCCGACGCTCTTGATGCTCTTGTCCACGCCGAACTCGTCTCCGTTGTAGCCGAGCGAGGCACACAAACCATCGCTGACTTCTCCGCAGTACGGACCCATCTGAGCGTGCAGCGGACTGAGCTCGTCGCCGGCCAGGCGGAGCTATCGGACCTGTCCGACAGGCTTGAACTTCAGCAACTCCAAATGGAAGCCCTCTTTGAAGAAGCCTCAGTCAACGCGGCCGAATCCCGGGCTGACGTGGCCGCGGCCGACGCTGCCTACAGAGGAGCGCTCACCCGGGTCGAGCAGGAGAACCGGAGATTGGCATCTCTCGTTGGATCAGGTTCGTGGAGAGCCCTCGTCGCGGAGTTCTTCCCGGCTGCTCATGTTGAGGAGGCCTTGGCAATTATGGAATGTGAGAGCAGCGGCAACCCCAACGCCGTGAACCCCACCTCTGGGGCCTCGGGACTCTTCCAATTCCTCGAATCAACATGGCTCTGGGCCAGTCCGCTCGCCGGGTACGGAGGAGCCAGCCGCTTCGACCCCGTAGCCAATGTCGCTTCAGCTGCTTGGCTGTTTCAGTACACGGTGAAGAACGGTCACCGCAACGGCATCTGGGCCCATTGGGAATGCCGCCGAGTCTTGTACTAGGTCTTCGTCGAATCAATCTGGATCTATCCGACAAGAATCGGGTCGACTTCTCTCGCACAATCGCCTACTTTTCTGTCCATGGAAACCGAC
>CAXMPE010000093.1:0-6079 GCA_964195245.1 uncultured Verrucomicrobiales bacterium
GTCCTCCCGCCGCAAGTCGGGTATTGCGGGCATGCTCTGGGGCGAATGGAACTGGCACAAAGACGCCGAGAGGCTGAACGGTCTCATCAACAAGGATGCGGGACGAGAGGCTCTTGACGCCAAGATCGCCAATCTCGAACGCCGACTCGGTCTCAATCAGTAGCGTGTTCGACTACGGCTACAGGTCCCACTCGCGGTTCAGCGAGGGACTTCCTGAGGAGGCAGCACTCACGTGATCGTTGAAGTGGTAGCGGTGGGGACTGAGCTCTTGCTCGGACAAATTGTCAACGGTAACGCTGCGTGGCTCGGCGGGCGACTGGCCGAAGAAGGCTTCGACGCGCACTACCAGACCGTGGTGGGGGACAACCCAGACAGGCTCACATCTGCCGTTGCCACGGCGATCGACCGCTCCGACGCTGTGATTCTCACGGGAGGTCTTGGGCCGACTCAAGACGACCTCACCCGAGAGTCAATCTGTGCTGCCACCAATCGCAAGATGATTTTTGACGAGGAGTACGCAACGGCTCTCGCAGCAATGTGGAAGAACCGTTTCGGAAGAGAGATTCCAGCAAACAACTATCAGCAGGCCGAGCACCCAGAGGGCTCGGAGCTACTCGATAACCCCCGTGGTACCGCGCCGGGGATCGCCCTTCTGCATGAAGGCACGTGGATATTCGCCTTGCCCGGCGTCCCAATTGAGATGCATGGACTGTACGACAATCACGTCGCACCCCGGCTCCGGACTGAGGCCGGTGGTTTGGGTGTTCTGGTGTCTCGGACGCTGCATACGTTCGGGATTGGTGAGTCGCGGGTGGCCGAGATGATGGCTGATCTCTTCGAGACGGCAATCAACCCTTCCTTGGCATATCTTGCTTCCGCCGGTATTACCAAGATTCGGCTCACGGCGAAGGGTCGTTCAGAGCAAGAGGCCAGAGCGCTGATAGCGCCCCTCGAACAAGAGGTACGAAGTCGGGTTGGCGACAGAATCTTTGGGGTGGATAGCACCACCATCGAGGACGAACTCATCAAGGAGTGCAGAGCGAGAGGGTGGACGCTTGCTGTGGCTGAGTCAGTCACCGGGGGAGCGGTCCTGACCCGCCTTACTGGCCCGGCGGGCGCATCAGATGTTGTTCTCGGGGGGCTAGTTCCCTACGCGACAGCTGCCAAGGTGGCAATCGTGGGTATCGACGAAGACTTGATCGCCGCGCACGGAGTTGTTAGTTCCCAAGTAGCTGAGGCGTTGGCCGAACATGCGGCGAGTACCTTTGGCGCCGACGTCGGTATCGGTATTACCGGTGTCGCCGGGCCAGGGTCGCTCGATGGGACTGAGCCTGGGATCACCATCATCGGCATCTGCACACCTGAGGGTGTTCGTTCACGAACGTTGAAGACCTCAACCGATAGGGCTCCGGCTCGACTCTATGCAACTTCTGTGGCGCTCCAGCTTGCTCGGCTCGGGGTGATCGGCTCTTGGTGGAGCGCTGAGTGAAGAGCCTCTTCTTAGCGGTGGCTCCCACCTACGCAGCACAACACGCATTGGCAGCCGCACTGGACGCGCACTTCTCCGGCCAGCGCCTACCAGGCGTGCTGGTCCCTCCAGCCAACTGGCACATTACGGTCCGGTTTCTTGGCGACGTATCGGATGAACAGCAAGATCGATTGAGCTTCGCTCTTTCAGATGTCTCCATGGGAGATCCCTTCGATGTCACCTTGGAGGGCCTCGGAGCGTTCCCCAATGCAAGGTCTGCTTCGGTGTTGTGGGCTGGGGTTGGCCGCGGCCAAGAGCGACTCGAGGCCTTGGCAGCGACCGTCGAGGAGCGTCTGGCCGTTGCAGGCTTTGACGTCAATGAACGGCCGTATGTCCCGCATTTGAGTCTGGCTAGGCTCCGCCCCAAGGCTGATGTTTGGCCTTGGTTGGAGGTAGAGCCCAGGTTCCGGGTCAGGTGGAGCGCCTCCCACTTGACTTTGTTCGAGTCTAGGTTTGAGAGCGGAAAGGTCCGGTATGAGCAGATCGAAAACTTTGTGCTCGGTTGAGGGGCTAGCGCATGGGGTGGGCCCCGACAACGCTACGGCATAGGGTATTGCGCCGGGGTGGGTTTAGGTTTAGGTCTAGGTCGGGTTTCTAATACCGCCTATCGAACAAGTGTTCGCTATGGTGTACCTCACGCAGTTTCTGTCACACTCGGTTTGTAGGTTGTGACACACCAAAGAGCTAGAGCCAAGACACAGTCCAGGGAGACAACATGGAGCGCGATAAAGCCCTCGAAGTAGCAATGAGCCAGATCGAGCGTCAGTTCGGCAAGGGCGCCATCATGAAGCTTGGCGACAATGAGATTCGGGCAATGGACTTCATCCCGACCGGTGCCCTTTCTCTCGACCTTGCCCTCGGCATAGGTGGCGTACCCCGAGGCCGTGTCGTTGAGATCTACGGTCCCGAGTCCTCAGGTAAGACGACGCTCGCGCTTCACATCATTGCTGAAGCACAGAGAAACGGAGGCATCGCAGCCTTCATCGATGCTGAGCACGCTCTCGATCCAATCTATGCCCGTGCGTTAGGCGTTGATGTTGACGAGCTCCTCATCTCCCAGCCAGACACAGGAGAACAAGCCCTTGAGATCATGGACATGTTGATCCGCTCAGGAGCCCTCGATGTCGTCGTCATTGACTCTGTTGCAGCTCTCACCCCTCGCGCTGAGATTGAGGGTGACATGGGTGATCACCACGTTGGTCTCCAAGCAAGGCTCATGTCCCAGGCGCTTCGGAAACTCACGGCCAACATCAGCCGCTCCAAGACCACAGCTGTGTTCATCAACCAGATTCGGGAGAAGATCGGTGTCATGTTCGGTTCACCAGAGGTAACACCGGGTGGACGTGCGCTCAAGTTCTACTCATCGGTTCGCATTGATATCCGTAGAATTGAGGCGATCAAGGACGGCCAGGAGAACGTCGGTAACCGTGTCCGGGCCAAGATCGTGAAGAACAAGGTCGCCCCACCCTTCCGTCTCGCTGAGTTCGATATCATGTTCGGTGAGGGCATCTCAAGAGAAGGCAGTCTCATAGACGTTGCGGTTGAGCAAGGTATCGTCCGCAAAGCCGGAGCCTGGTACTCCTACGAAGGCGATCAACTGGGTCAGGGTCGAGAAGCAGCCAAACGGTTCTTGAGAGAGAACACTGACGTTGCGCTCCAACTGCATACTCGAGTCATGGAAGCGGTCGGCCTAGCCGGAGATGCTTCCGAGAGTGACGAAGACGAGAGTGGCGGAGTCGACGCCGAAGTGACAGCGGTGGACACATCCGCTGCAGACGCATCACAGGTCGATAACGACTGAGTTTCTGCTCCTTGGCGCCAGCCGGTAACGGTTTGGCGTCAAGGCTTGTCGTATCTATCAAGAACAGCGTTACGATACGGTCAGACTATGTGCCCCCTAGAGGGGGAGAAGTGGATCGTTTTTCGACTGCTTCAAGAAAGATGTGTACATGAGCGCGTTACAAATGGCCCTGGTTTCCGCCATCGGTGCTGTGCTTGTAGGCGCGTTTGTAGGCTTCGTCCTGGCCACCCGGTCTAGGCGCCAGCACCCTGTTGACGGAGACTCCGTCGCCCAAGCAGCGATCTCTGAAGCTCGTCTTGAGGCCAAGGACATCTTGGCTACAGCTGAAGGCAAAGCGCAGGACTTGGCCGCCCAGTATCGAGAGCGTGAAGACAGCACGCTAGAGATGCGGGCCATCGATGCGAAGGATACCGACGAACGTCTGAGCCAGCGTGAACTCACGCTCGAACAGCGATCCACCAACCTGGCCCAACGTGAGCAGGCCGTATCCACGCGTGAAGAAGAAGCCGTCGAAGCGCGCAATGAAGTTGCACAAATGAACGAACGCGCCAGAGAGTCGCTCGAGCGTCTTGCAGGCTTCGACGTCACGGCTGCCAAAGAAGAGCTCATGGCGAATGTAGAGGACGAGGCTCGACGCGACGCCATGCGCTTGGTGAGGGATCTCGAGGTCCGGGCTCGTGAGGAGGCCGAGCGACGTGCCCGACGGATTCTGGCCACCGCCATCCAGCGGATGTCAGGCAGTGTGGTCACCGAATCCACGGTGTCTTCGGTGGAACTGCCCTCAGACGACATGAAGGGACGAATCATCGGCCGCGAAGGTCGCAACATCCGTACCTTCGAAGCCGTGACCGGGGTAAACGTTGTGATTGATGACACCAACGACTCGGTTGCCGTGTCTTGTTTTGATCCGGTTCGCCGAGAGATTGCACGTGTCACGCTGGTTGGCCTCGTTGAAGATGGACGAATCCACCCGGCCTCCATTGAGCAGTTCTATGAGAAGGCCCAGAGCCAGGTAGAGCAGTCGGTGAGAGACGCGGGTGAGTGGGCTCTTGTTGAAGTGGGCCTGTCGCGTATGCATCCAGAGCTTGTCACGCTCCTCGGTCGGCTCAAGTACCGCACTTCCTACGGGCAGAACGTTCTGAATCACTCCATCGAGGCAGCACATGTGGCCGGGTTGCTGGCCTCCGAGTTGGGAATGGAGCCGCTCAAGGCGCAGCGGGCTGCACTTCTGCATGACATTGGTAAGGCCGTCACCCATGAGATTGGCGGTTCCCACGCTCTTATCGGAGCTGAGATTGCTCGACGGTTCGAAGAAGACGCATCGGTCGTGCACGCTATTGAGGCCCACCACAATGAGGTAGAGCCACGCACCGTCCTGGCCGTTATCACCCAGGCGGCTGACGCCGTCTCAGCTGCCCGCCCAGGTGCGCGACGAGAGCAACTCGACAGCTACGTGAAGCGGCTAGAGCGGCTAGAGCGGATCGCCCTCGGGTTTGACGGTGTGCATCATGTGTTTGCCATGCAGGCCGGACGGGAGATTCGGGTCGTGGTGGATCCCGGAAGTATTGACGACCTCCAAGCAGCTTCGCTCGCGGGAAAGATCTCGCGTCGTCTGGAAGAAGACCTCCAATATCCCGGTCAGATCCAGGTGACGGTTATTCGCGAGTTCAGGGCCACCGAGTTCGCCAGGTAACCGCCATGTCTGCTTCAGTGTCGCTGGGAACCCCGAAGGTTCGGGAAGTCAGGACGCCCACTCGTAATGGGCAGTCGTACTGGATCACCACCTTTGGCTGCCAGATGAACGATCACGACTCTGAGCGCGTCGCGGGGTTACTCGAATCCGACGGTCTAGTGCCGGCAAAAGAGCTTGAGGCAGCCGATGTCGTCTTCATCAACACCTGCACCATCCGCGAGAACGCTGACAACAAGCTGTACGGGACCCTCGGGCATATGGCCAAGACAAAGCGCGAACGTCCTGAAGCGATGCTCCTCGTTGGCGGCTGCGCGGCTCAGAAGGATCGAGAACTCATCCGAGAACGGGCCCCCTGGGTGGACGTCGTGTTAGGCACCCACAACTTGGACAGAGTGCTCGCTCTCATGGATCAAGCTCAAGAGTGGGGTCCGGTCACCGAAATCCTGGACCAACCGCAGTCAGAAGCCCACCCTCAGCTACCAATGCGACGAGACGTCCCGTACGCCGCGTGGGTCACCATCCAGACCGGCTGCAACAACTCCTGCACCTTCTGCATTGTCCCTTCCGTACGAGGTTCTGAGATCAGCCGGCGCCCCGGAGACATCTTGCGAGAGGTCAGAGCGCTCGCTGCCGACGGCGTGGTGGAAGTGACGCTCTTGGGTCAAAACGTAAACACCTACGGACGAGACTTGGCAGTCGACGGCAAGCGGCGCCCTATCTTTGGTGAATTGTTACGAAGGGTCGGCGAGGTAGAAGGCGTCAGGAGGGTGAGATACACCTCACCCCACCCAGCGGACATGACCGAGGATGTGGCCCTAGCGATGGCCGAGACGCCCGCAGTTTGTAACCAAATGCACTTCCCCCTGCAGTCGGGTAGCCGTCGAATCCTGTCGGCGATGCGTCGGGGATACACGCCAGAACGGTACCTCGAGCGTCTTGCGATGATGCGGTCGCATCTCCCAGGCGTAACCGTCACCACCGACATCATCGTTGGCTTCCCAGGGGAGACCGAGGACGACTTCCAAGCGACACTCGACGTTGTGGAGGCAGCGCAGTT
>CAXMPE010000094.1:0-3599 GCA_964195245.1 uncultured Verrucomicrobiales bacterium
GATGCTCGATGGGGCAGCGCGGGTGGACAAGCTCATCAAGGCAGCGGTCGCTGACAATCAGCCAGCCGTAGCCATCACCGATCACGGTGTCATGTATGGCGTTGTTGACTTCGTGCAGACCGCCACAAAGGCAGGGATCAAACCAATTATCGGGATGGAAGCGTATGTCGCTGAGGGATCGCGGTTTGATCGGCCTCGTGGGGGCGGCAACAAGTTCCACACCACCCTGCTCGCTGAGAATGAAGTGGGCTATCGCAACCTTATGCAGTTGGCTTCTCGGGCCTATACGGAGGGGTACTACTACAAGCCTCGAATGGATCATGAGTTACTGGCTGAGTACGCCGAGGGGATTATTGCCACTTCGGGCTGCTTGGGTGGTCAGGTCCCGCAGCTATTAGCCCCCGACACAAAAGGCGAAGAAGGCAACACCCGTCAGGAGCGTGATCTTGACGCAGCGATTGCCATGGCGGCCACCTACCAAGATATCTTTGGCCGTGACAACTTCTTCATCGAACTGCACGACCACAACTTCGAAGCCCAACGGGGGGTACTGCCTGACCTAGTCACGATCGCCAACTCGATAAACGCTCCGCTGCTGGCCACAAACGACGCCCACTACGTTGACCCTTCGGAGGCAGACACTCACGATGCGCTGCTCTGCATCCAGACCGGCTCTGTGATTAGTGATGAGCGTCGGTTCCGGTTCAACGGAGGTCCTGAGTATTACCTCAAAAGCTCCCAACAGATGCGCACCCTCTTCCCAGATGATGGCTACAAGGATGCTTGTGACAACACGCTGTGGATCGCGGAACGCGCTGACGTGACACTTGATTTCGACCAGACTTTGCTTCCGGAGTTTGAGGTTCCACAGGGCCACACCGAGGAGAGTTACCTCGAGGCGCTTGTCTACCAAGGCGCAAAGGAGCGTTACGGCGACACCTTGTCTGACGAGGTTCGGGACCGGATCGAGCACGAACTGAAGATCATTCATCAGATGGGCTTTCCGGCCTACTTCCTCATCGTGTGGGACCTCATCAACTACGCCCGGGAGTCGAAGATCCGAGTGGGCCCCGGCAGAGGCTCGGCTGCGGGATCAATCGTCTCGTACTGCCTGAGGATCACCGACTTAGACCCGATCCATTACGGCCTGATCTTTGAACGTTTCTTGAATCCGAGCCGAAGCTCTATGCCTGATATCGATATGGACTTCGATGACCGTTATCGCGGCGAGATGATCAAGTACGCAGCCCGCAAGTATGGATCAGATCATGTGGCCCAGATCGTTACCTTCTCGACTATCAAGGGCAAGCAGGCGGTGCGCGATTCGGCGAGAGTGTTGGGTCTGCCGTACGCCCATGGGGATCGCATCTCCAAAATGTGGCCCCAAGCGGTGCTCGGCTCCGAAGCGACCATTCAAGACTGCCTCACCGACCCTGGCCGAGACGCCGGGCAAGCTGAGCAGAGCTTCTACAACGAAGGCGTTGGCATTCGACAGGCCTACGCAGACGAGCCAGAGATGAAGCAGATCATCGACATGGCGATGGGCCTCGAAGGGCTCCGGCGTCAGGACTCGATTCACGCAGCCGCAGTGGTGATTTCGCCCACTCCGTTGGCCGAGATCGTTCCCCTCCAACGAAAGGGTGAGGGCGCCGAAACAGTCACTCAGTACGAAATGAATGCGGTGGAGAACCTAGGTCTTTTGAAGATGGACTTCCTTGGTCTGCGCAACCTCACGATCATTGATAGAAGCCTCGAGATGATCAAGCAGAACTACGGGGTGGACGTTGACATCGACAACGTCGACCTCACCGATCAAGCGACGTTCGACATGCTTGCCCGAGGCGAGACGATAGGCGTGTTTCAGCTCGAGTCATCAGGGCTACGGTCGCTGCTTAAGGCAGTGGAACCTACTGAGTTCAACGACATCATCGCGGTCAACGCGTTGTACCGGCCGGGCGCGCTCGGCGCCAAGATGCACACTATGTACGCTGACCGCAAGAACGGGCGGGCTCCACTTGAGTACGACCACCAAGAGCTGGAACGATTTCTCTCCGACACCTACGGCATCATGGTGTACCAAGAGCAAGTCATGCAGGTTGCCCAGCAGATAGCTGGCTTCACGATGGCTCAAGCCGATGCCCTGCGAAAGGCGATGGGGAAGAAGATTCCTTCGCTCATGGCCGAGCAGGAAGACTTGTTCGTCCGTGGCTCCCAGGAGAACGGCCATCCTGCTGATTTGGGGAAGAAACTCTTTGGTCTCATCGAGTATTTTGCCGGCTACGGATTCAACAAATCGCACTCGGCTTGTTACGCCCTTGTGGCCTTCCAAACTGCGTGGCTCAAGACGCACTACCCCTCTGAGTACATGGCGGCACTACTCACCGCAACCAAGAAGGACAAAGAGCGAACCTCCCTCTACCTTGGAGAATGTCGGTCCATCGGGATCAAGGTAAGACCCCCAGATATCAACCGGTCATCCTCAGATTTCGTGGCGTCGGACGGCGAGATTCTCTTCGGCTTGTCGGCGATCCGTAACGTTGGTGAGGCGGTGGTTGGCAAGATCTCAGAGAGCCGCGACGCTGGCGGCCCGTTCCAGGACATTCAAGATTTCCTAGATCGAGTTGATGTGACAGCTTTGAATCGACGCACCTTAGAGTCGCTCGTGAAGGCTGGTGGCTTCGATAGCTTGGGCTATGCACGCAAGGGCCTGCTGATGGTGCTCGAAGGCATGCTCGACTCGACTATCTCGCGTCGTCGGAAGGAAGAGGCCGGTCAATTCAGCCTCTTTGAAGGCGGCGACGATGCCGAGGCGGCCGCTGCGCCCCTTGAGGTACCCCCAGACGAGTGGGGAAAGAAGGTGAAGCTGCAGTTCGAAAAAGAGATGCTGGGGCTCTACATCTCCGATCACCCGCTGTTTGGTCTTGAGGGAGCGCTCAAGGCGCTGGTCAGCACCGACCTCGCTGGCCTTGAACGGCTTGAGGACAGAGATGACGTCACAGTGGGTGGCGTCGTCAACGGTATCCAGCGCAAGATGACCAAGGCCGGGCGTCAGATGATCTTCTTCCAACTTGAGGATCTCTCAGGCTCCACTGAAGTGATGGTGTTTTCCAACACTGCAGATCAGTTCGGCCCCATGATCCAAGAAGACGCCATCCTCTTGGTAAAAGGCCGAGTCGATAACCGGGGAGGGGACGACCGCAAGGTGTTGTGCCAATCCATCCAAGAACCCAAACTCGATCCAAGCAACACTGTCATCATCGAGGTCACACCCGGCATGTTGAGCCCCGAACGGGTGACAGAGCTGAAGCGGATTCTGGGGGCCCACCCTGGCAACTCTCCGGTTGTGTTGCACCTCAAGAATTCCACTGGTCACAAGGTGCTGAAGCTCAACGACTTTCAGGTCAACGCAAAAAGCGAACTATTCGCAGAACTGCGAGGACTTTTCGGAGTGGATTCAGTCGCGTAGTGCGGAGCGCTTGGGTCACACCTCATTCAACGGCGAACCGTTCAGAGGTCTGAAGGAGCACGCGTCCTGCCTCCTCCGTGAGATCGCGAACCACATCGGCGGCGGGTCGGATGTCTGTTACCTGGCCCACGCC
>CAXMPE010000095.1:0-4331 GCA_964195245.1 uncultured Verrucomicrobiales bacterium
CGCGAAGCGAATCCGCAAGACGCCTAATCGGGTCGAGAGCATCATCGCTTGGACAGATATCCCTCGAACTCGTCCGGTTAGTCGTCGGTCACCGAGCCCGGTTGAGTCGAGAGTTCTTGCGCTTCTCGCTGAGGGTGAGACCCACGAACGAATCGGTCGCCGGTTACGCCGGTCAGCCGGGTACGTCAGGCAGGTCGAGGGTCTGGCACACTATCGACGCGGGACGGCAATACTTAGAAGTCGACGGGATGAGGTCACATGAACGAAACCAAACTGATGGTCTGGATCGACCAGGATCTCAGCACGGGTGACGGGATCTGCGAGGAGATCGCTCCCGATGTGTTCGAAGAACGCGACGACGGGCTGTGGGTGGTCAAGGAAACTGCCGAGCACTTCGGTACGGCGGTGGTATTTGATGCAGGTGACGGGCCGGGTCACGGGTCGGAAGGCTCACGGGGAGTCGCCCGGGTGCCGGATTCAAAGATCGAAGATGTGATCGAAGCTGCCGAAGAATGCCCTGGCGAGTGCATCATGATTGAGCCTTACAACGCCCAAATCATGGCCGACCGCGGCGCCTAGGTGTGCGACTCCCGTTTTAACACGATGAATAAACTTGAGCACCTGCGGAGCGAATCGGCAGGTGTCACAGACGACTGGCCCAACTCCTGCAATTGTCATCTAGTCACAGCCTCAGGCGCTCCGCGAGGGACCTAATGGAAGTCGCGTTGCAGTATTTCGATGGGTGTCCGAATTGGGAGACAAGTATGGCTCACCTGGTGTCTCTCCAGGGCGAAGGTCACGGATTCGACATAATCCTTCAATTCATCCAAACACCAGAAGCAGCTGAGTCAGTCGGATTTCGCGGCTCTCCCAGTGTCATTATCGACGGCGTTGATCCATTCGCAGACCCTGATGCGCCAATCGGATTGTCGTGCCGTGTCTACACAACGGGAGCTGGCCGCGCAGGCTCGCCCACACTGGGACAACTACGGGAAGCGATAACCAGCAGCGAGCAACGCCACTCGTCCCTCAGTTAGGCACACGTCGCTGAACAGGCCGTGAAAGCGCTTCTGGAATCTGAGGTCTAGGTCCCACGTTTGAAGAAACCCTCCACAGGAGCGGAGGGTTTCTTTCTTGTAGACCAAGTGACAATCAATTGGAACCAACTCGAAACATGGCTCGACCTAACAACCCAATACCAAAGAAGCCACAAAACAGTCCCAAAGAGCCAATCAGGACCGCAAATAGTAGAAGTCGAAGCCGCTTCCCCACTCCCAAGCTGAGTTAGAACCACATATGGGCATCTGATGCCGGGCCTAGCAAGGACGCTGAAACCAACCTGACGGCAGGCCGGGCTCTAACCCTCTAACTCTGCCCTTGCGGCTTCCAAGTTGGCCATCATGTTGTCTGCCTGCCCAGTGAGTCGCTTATCAACGATCTCAGCTTCGTTTTCTGGGTTGTCTTCGATCCACTTGGCGATGGGCGAACGACCTGGGCCCAGCGTCACTTCCTGAGTCAACTTGGTGCCGCCGTCTACAGCTTCTAGTTCAAACAGCCAGCTTGAGATAGGGTTCTCAAGATCGTTTACTACCCACTTAAAACGGCGCTCTACTTCCCACTCAGTCACCCAAGAAGTGGTGGTCCATTCGCCCCAACCTTTGATTGAGTTATTGCCGACAATGGTGCTGCCCACGCCTGGTTCGCCGGTGGGGTGTTCACCCCATGCTGCTTTGTCCAACTCCCTGCTCTTGCCATTGGGGAAGGTTGGGTCACTCACAAGCGCCCACACCTCCGCGGGCGACGCGTTGATCAGCAGTTCTACCGATCTGCGGGGAAGCGTCGTGTACCAAGTCATGAGATCAACCTAGTACTTCCGCAATATGTTGGCCTGGCTAAGAACACAGGTCGAGATTCCGATTCGAAGAAACCCTCCACAAAGTGGAGGGTTTCTTCAGTGGTAGACCAAGTGATAATCAATTGGAACCACTTCGAAACATGGCTCGAACTAACAACTAAATACCAAAGAAGCCACAGAACGGTCGCAGAACGCCCATCAAGGCAGCATTTGAGATGAGCCGAAGCCGCTTCTACTCTCCCAAGCTGAGTTGGAACCGCACCTCAGCTGCAAACAACAGGCCTTAGTACCGAGCCACCGGTCAATGGGAGAGAGGTTTCCAAGGTCGGTGGAATCGTTTAGGAGAGTCAAGCGGGGCCGCCTACAGGGAGATCCAGATGTCCATTGACAGCTAGTTCCCCGGCAGAGACAATGCTCGCCGCCGCGTGGGGACGGGAGACTGACCTATGCTGGGGGTAGAATTCCAACCTGTAGGGAACTGAATGAAGCAGTCGAAGTGGCTCAAAGTAATCCTGATCGTCTTGGCGGTCACACTGTTCATCTTTGGCGGCTGGCGTCTGGTGGATCCAATCGGTTTCTACGCATTCAGCGGCCTGGATTTGCCCGATAACGCTGGATTGTTGAGCGAGGTGCGGGGAGCTGGCGGCATCATCATGGTCTCCGGGCTCATAGTTGGTCTCGGAGCATTCGTACATGCCCGGTCACGCACCTCCGTAATGCTCGCTGCTGTGGTCTTCTTGTCGTTAGGACTGGGACGCCTGTTGGGGATTGCCGTCGATGGATCCCCGGGGGCGGATGTCATCCAGGGTATGGCTATCGAGCTGGCTTTGGGAGGCCTGGCTCTCTTTGCTTTCTTCAAGTACGGGGACGGGGACGCTCAGCTCGACCGATAAAGCTGATCGGCTAATCGTCGCCCAGGACTGCTGGGTGTGCTCTCGGTGCTACTCCCTACCACGTCGGGAAGGATTACGATTCGGACTCGTCGTTCGAGTGTCCCGACTCACCCGGGGACGGCTGAGCGGACCGCGTCGGCGACGGCCTCGGGCTGCTGCACAGGCATTAGGTGGCAGGCGTCAGGTACCCGGACTGTACGGATCTGGGGTGCCGCTTTGGTGAGGGCCCCGTGGACGACATGGCTCCACGGGGCACTGTCCTCACCGAGGAGGTATGTCATCGGGACCGACCAGCCCGCGACTTCCTTCGTTGAGATGTGGTCCGCAGAGGTAGAGAACCGTTCCAGAACTCTGAACTCGGTGAGAAAACCCTCTGCATCGCCAATGAACCACTCGCGTTGGCGGTCGTCGAGCTCGTCCCAGCCGTTGCCCCCACTCCGTCGGGCAAAAGCGAAGAGCGCCATGGTCTTCGCCGCCTCGCGCTTGCGTCCCCGCATCGAGTCGAACTTGATAGTGAAGAGCAGACGAAGGCTGGCTAAGGGTTGATAGCGAGGTAGATGGAACACCGGCTCGAGGAGAACGGCGGCTCTGACCTGTTCGGGGTGGGTTCGAATCAGTTCCATCGCAACAGCTGCCCCGCCGCTCCAACCTACGACTATCGCCGGTTCCCCGGAGAGCTGCTCGATGAGCGCTGCCGCATCGCGGGCGTGGACCCGCATGTCCGACGTGCCGTTCGGAGACCGGCCATGCCCCCGGCGGTCGTAGCTGATGACCTGGTGGGTAGTGGCGAGGGCATCCTGAACGTCATCCCATACCTCCATCACCCCGAAGGTGCCATGGATGAGCAGAACAGGCGGACCGGTGCCGCTTACCCGGTATGTGAGCTCGCTTCCATCGACCGCAAGGGCTTGCAGACCGTTGAACTCGGCGTTGTCGGAGTCTCTGTCTCTAGTCATGGGGAGCTTCACCTCTCGATGGGTCCATAAGCTGCTTCCATCCCAGCCTAGCGGAAGACCCCCCACCAGATCAGCGACAGGATCTCTGGTTCTGTGGGCTTGCCCTGGCGGCCCGAATACTGTGGTCGTGGAGGACGGGACAATCCTGTCGTGGACTTGGTCCAGCGCCTCACCGCACGCCTGCTAGGCCCGCGAGCTAACCAGAAGTCGCCCACACCCCCTACGACTGAACCCTTTCTGAGGCTTCCGTCTCATCACTCCGTAACATGGTGACCAATCCACAGCGCAGAACGCCCCCACACAAGGTGCGAGAGCGCTCTGTCTTTCCGTAGACCAAGTGATAATCAATTGGAACCAATTCGAAACATGGCTTCAACTAACAACCCAATACCAAGAAAGCCACAGAACAGTCCCAAGAGGCCAATCAGGACCGCGATTAGGCGGAGTCGAAGCTGCTTCTACACTCCCAAGCTGAGTTAGAACCACACCTTATTGCTTACTAGGCGATTCCATACCTGTCATCTTGGATGCGCTTGGGATGTCTGAGTGATACATTGTTCTCGCTCTTAGCGCGAATAGTTCAGGCGTTCTCGCCTCGGCATACAGCCCAAAATCCAGGGGCGCGCA
>CAXMPE010000096.1:0-2604 GCA_964195245.1 uncultured Verrucomicrobiales bacterium
GACCGAAAGACGAAGCGGCCTATGGGCTTCGGCTTCGTCGACATGCCCGAGCACGACGCAAGCCGTGCTGTAGAGGCGCTTGCCGGCGTCGAAATGGGTGGTCGAGAGCTAACCGTTCGCCTCAAAAGCCAACGTCCATAACAACTACTTGTGTGCCCTAGGCACTGCCTAGGGCACACAAGTCAGTATTCGTTCTCTACGGGGTTACGGTGACCTCGGTAAACATGCCGTGCACTAGGTGTGGTGGGCCGCCAGCTACATCTGGGGGACCACCCTCAGAAGCTGCAGCTGCAGCCAGATACTCAGCTGGATCTGCCCCGGTCGGAATCACACAAATTACCGCGTAGCGGCCGGCGTCGGCAAACACTGCCGCTCCCTCGACCGCTACTCCAACTTCACCCGGACCAGCAACAAGGACCATCTTCACCTCGCTGAAGAAGGCCTCCAAAGCTCCTGGCGTCTGCACCAGGTCCTCCACCGTTCGCGTCTCATCGTCTGGCAAACGGATTGCCACCATCTCATGGGCCTCAGCGCTGCTGTTGTTGAGGAACGACACCTCAGTCCCCACAGCAACGCTATCTGGCAGACCTGAGAAGGCGTAGTCCGACCCCACCACTTCAATCGGCGCTGCGTCTTCTCCCCCGCACGCTCCCAGCACCAGAGACAAAGCAACAAGCCCTGTCATGCACATTCTTGTTGTGTTCATTAGTGATACCTTTCGTTGGATTTCTTGTTTACAGACTCGGCGGAGGCCCAAGGATTTCAATCCCGTTCTTATGACAAATTTGAGCGACCATGCCTGGGTCGATCTCACCAGCAACAAGTTCTGAGGGGTGGCCGAGCGGCTTCCCCAACTCCGTCACCATCGTGTCAAAGCGCGGATGAGCGCCAGTGTTTACCGCCGTCACGTTGATGTAGGTTGCTTGCTCTGAGGTGACCAGAAAGGTGTGCGGAACGCCGAAAGGTAGATAGCTCACAGAGCCAGGACCTGCCGATATCTCCTCTTCTCCAAGGCGCAGCGAGAGCTCACCCTCTGTAACGATGAAGAGTTCATCCTCGTTCACATGTTTGTGCAGGGGCGGCCCGAACCCTCGAGGGGATACGAACTCGACGACGCTCAGCGCTCTCGCGTCATTGGCCTCAACACGAACTGATGTCAGCTGGTTGAGGAAGTTGAGGTAACTCCGGTAGGTAGGGGCAGAGAATGAGGGTTCTGGGGTTTGCTGTAGTTGTTCCATGGGACGATCATGCCCCACGACCCTTTAGGAAACCTTTAGGCTGAGATCAGAAGTCTGGCGGAGCGTCTAGACCCAGTTCTGACATGACTTCGGCCCATTGTGCGTGTGCGGCTCTGGCTCCGGTTCCGTCTCCCATGGCGTAGAGAACGGCTACGAGGTGCTCATGAGTACTCTCGTCAAACGGATCTTCGCTCCTAAGCCGGTAAAGCAGTTCGGCCGTTTCTGCACGCTCATCTGAAGCCTCTGCAACGGCCACAGCCTTCTTCGCCGCCTTCACGAATACTGACCTAGAACGCTCTCGCATCTCAGATGCCCAATCCTCGAACTGGTCTTCCGGCAGGAATCCAGTTTGATAGATTGCGACGATTCTTTGAACATCACCGGTGTTCAGGAGCTCCTCGAGATCGACCGATACTGTGGTGAGGTCCAGCCTCACAGTCTCCCTAGTCGCTACCACGCCTCCGCCTAGCACTCGGCGGACGTTGGATAGGAGCACCGAGAGTCGGGCACCCACCCGCCCACGATCCGTCTCATCAGGCCAGAACTGGTGGAACAGGCTGTCCCTTGTCACCGGCCACCCTCGGGCAACGACCAACCTCTTACACAGCTGGCGAGCAGCCTTCGATCCCCAAGCCGACTGCGGAACGACGTTGCCTCCAACTTCCACAGAAAACCCGCCGAAGCATCTGATGGACGCCTGCGCATTTGGCCTCAGAGGCTCTCGTTCTTTCACACTGCCCGTGACAAATTCTTCCATCTTCGTGAGCCAAGAGTCAATGTCACCAGCGTAGGCAAAGTGATCGTCGCCATCCATCTCAAACATTTCGGCTCCGGGGATTCGCTCGGCCAGTTCCCTACCGTATGCCACGGGGATTACTTGGTCGCCCGTCCTATGGATCACCAGCGTTGGCACGTCGAGCGTGGGAAGGATCTCCCGGACATCGAAAAGGCTGTTCACTTCCAGCAGATCCAACAGCGAGTCAGAGCTTGCGGAAAGTCGCTCGTACCTCTGATGCCAAACCTTGAACTCCTCGTCGTGAGCTAACGAAGGAGCGAAACGTTCCACAACCGTCGACTCGGGAGTTCCCCACTCCTTCACGAAAGCAAGGTACCTCAGGCTAAGTTCCGCTCGCTCGGCCTCAGTCATCCCTTCAGGAAGCATCGAAGCAGCAGTGCCATGGAGCACAAGACCCAACACCCTCTCCGGGTAAGTTGCGGCGAACAACATAGCCATCGGCCCACCTCCGGACTGCGCAAACAAGAAGGCTCTCTCCACACCTGCGTCGTCAAACACGGCCTTTACGTCATCGACCCGTTCATCGACACCAGTGACCAGGCTGTTTCTATCTGAACAACCCGTTCCCCG
>CAXMPE010000097.1:0-6973 GCA_964195245.1 uncultured Verrucomicrobiales bacterium
CCACTTCCCCAGCCGAGTCGACCTCGCGCTCAGTGTCTTCGAGACAAACGTTGCAGGGCTCGAGATGCTGGCCGCCAACGAAACCACCAACCTCAAGACGATCCTCACCTATCTGACCGACCGATCTATCGACTCCGCTGCCTTCGTGGACATCATCTCCTCAGTGAGCGGGGATGAACGTCTCAAGGTGCTCGTTGATCGGATACTCGTAGTCCTGGCCGACAAGCTCGGCGAAGCACACCGAAACGGCATCGTGAGAGGTGACATGGAGCCGGCCGACATTCTGATGGCTGTTGGGATGGTTGCCGGCCTCCTCCCGCGAACGCCAGAAGACGAACGAAGAGCCACAGCAGACCGAGCGTGGCAGATTCTCCTACACGGCCTCGCTCCAGACCGATCGCTGGCGCCTGCTCAGAACTTCAACAACTACACACCCGACAAGGAGGAATCGTGAAACTTCAAGGAAAGACAATCGCAGTGACCGGCGGAGGAAGCGGCATCGGGCGCCAGCTCGTACTCGAACTCCTGAAACGAGGAGCGAAGGTCGGCGCTGTCGACATCAACCAAGACGGCCTGGACGAGACAGCCGTACTCGCCGACGCCGGAGAGAGCTTGGCAACGTTCATTGTCGATGTATCCGATCGGAGCGCCGTCGGTGCGTTCCCAGCCCAGGTTGTGGAGGCATTCGGACAGGTTGACGGCTACATTTCGAACGCTGGAATTATCCAACCGTTCGTCCATCTGAATGACCTCGACTACGCGGCCATCGAACGGGTGATCAATGTGAACCTTTACGGAACGATCCACATGGCGAAGGCATTCATCCCCCACCTGCTGGAACGCCCTGAGGCCCACCTTGCCAACCTATCGAGCATGGGCGGGTTCCTCCCGGTTCCGGGACAGAGCATCTACGGTGCTGCAAAGGCAGCGGTCAAGCTCCTGTCCGAAGGGCTCTACGCTGAGCTGCTGGAGACCCAAGTCGGTGTCTCGGTGGTGATGCCCGGCGCGGTAGAGACCAACATCACAGAGAACTCAGGCGTAGAGATCCCCAACCTGGGCGAGTCAGTAGACGAGGATGCATACAAGACCACGTCAGCAGAAGATGCAGCCCGAATCATCCTCGACGGGATCGAGTCCGACCGCCTGCACATCTACGTCGGAAATGACTCCCGCATGATGAACCTGGCGGTTCGGATCGCACCGAGAAAGGCGACCCACATGATCAGCAAAAAGATGAAGGACCTGCTCGGGTAGGCACAACCCACCAGGACCAGCGTCACGGCAACGATATCGCCGGCCAGCCTCCTCATCGCTGTGAGGTTAGATGATTTGGGAAGGCGCTGTCTGAGACCTGCCGAAGCCCACTCGGGCCACGCAACTTCAGTGCAATGCGCAAGCCCAGGTTTGCCGGACTAGCGATCGTCGATTGAGAGTGAGCTTGGGCCCCTTCCCAGGCTAAGCGGGGAGATTCGTATCGTCTCGACGGGGGAAGAGAGGGCGACAATAGAAAGGTCCATCGCCGCCCTCGTCCCTCACCGGCCTAGGCTCGAATCAGTTGAACGTCGAGTTCGATCTGGACATTGTCGCCAACAAGCACTCCACCAGTCTCGAGCAGAGCATTGAAGGCCACTCCAAAGTCGTTACGGTTGATGGTTGCGGTCGCTGAAAGACCAGCACGCTCTCCGCCCCAAGGATCGAGACCCGTGCCATCGAACCCGAGCTCGAAATCGACCGACTGGGTCACACCCTTGATGGTGAGATCAGCACTGAGAACGAACTGGCTGCCGTCTCGCGTAATACTCTTCGACTTGAACCGCATTGTTGGGTAGGTCGCGATGTCGAAGAAGTCGTTGCTCCGAAGGTGTCCGTCCCGGTCGGCAGTTCCGGTATCGATCGAGTCCATCTGAACCACCACTTCGACTGTCGAGTCAAGCGGGTCGTCAGCTACCTCGACGTCGGCCTCGAAGTCTGTGAACTCGCCACGGACCTTCGTGACCATGAGGTGGCGAGCGATGAATCCAATTCGGGTGTGAGCAGGGTCTACTGTCCAGGTGCCTGCTGCAATGGCTGGAGCGTTGGTGGTTGTCATGATTGTTCCTTGAGATAGTTGAAAGTTCACCTATCCTACTCTTTCTAGGTGACATGTCAACTACTAAGGTGAAGTTTCACCCTCCAATATGTATAATGAACCCATGACAAACCCTCGTTGGTTATCCGAAGACGAGCTCAGCGCCTGGATGAGTTTCACACTCATGCAGCTGCAACTGTTCGCTCATCTAGGCAAACAACTGTCTCCCACGGGACTTTCCTTCCAGGACTACGGGGTGCTGGCTCGGCTGACTGAAGTTGGGCAGGTCCGCCTTACCGAAATCGCCGAAATGATCGGATATGAGAAGAGTCGCATGTCCCACCACGCCACTCGGATGGAAAAACGTGGGCTGGTCGAGCGAGTCAAGTGCGGCACCGACCGGCGCGGGTCCTACCTGCGGATAACCGATGCTGGGCGAGCTGCAATTGTGGATGCCGCACCAGGACATGTCGCCGAGGTACGCAACCAGATGTTCGACCTACTGACCCCAGAACAGGTCAAAACGCTCGATGACATCTCCCGAACGATTCTGGAACACTTACCCGGCAAAGCCACACCGGCCTAGATCACACCACCCTATGGCCAACGCTCCCGATCCGACCTCAGCAACACGGCCATCGCTGGGCCCAACGGACGATGGATCATCGAGCCGGTCGGCGGCACCGAACAACTAGTAATTGCCGACATCGATCCGTCCGCTGTTCTAGGCGGTCGCCAGAATTTCGATCCAGCTGGTCACTACTTCCGCGGCGACGTATGGGATGTAACAGTCAATCGCAAACGACTCAAGACAAGATTCGAAGACTAAGACTGCAAGCAGACCAGAAGGCCGTTCCCAAGGACTCTATGCCGAACTTCTGGACACTGAGGTCGGTGTCTCGGTGGTCATGCCTGGGGCGGTAGCAACCAGCATTACAGAAAACTCGGGCGTAGAAGTTCCGAACATGGGAGGAGACGCCGAAGAGGGAGACTATAAGACAACGTCTGCAGAGGACGCTGCCCAAATCATCCTCGACGGGATCGAGTCCGACGACCTGCACATCTACGTTGGAAAAGACTCCCACATGATGAACTTGGCGGTTCGGATCGCACCGAGAAAGGCAACCCACATGATCAGCAAGAAAATGAAGGACCTACTGGGGTAGAACGGAAAAGAGCCACCTGCGTCCCTCCGTCGACCATCGGGAGGAAGTATTATTACTGGATGGAGGTCTCATGAAGGTCGAAACAGAATCTAACGAGCCGCAACCCACCCCGCTATGGCATCGGCAGCATGTCCGGTTCGTCGCTATTGCCTTTGGGTGGTCATGGGTCCTCTGGATTGGCGCCTGGCTGATGGGCCGAGCCATGGGCATCGAAGAGATGCTATTCAACGAGGATGCTGTCTGGCGCATCGTCTTTGAACGGGATGTGTCAAGAAACCTTCTCCTCGTTTCGGTGATAACGATTGCGGCCGTGTTTGGACCGATGATCGCTGGCTTCGTCGCCACCCGGACCGATCCGGCCGTCTCCTCGAGGGATCTCCGCTCATCGATCAGACGTATCGGTGTTGGACGGTCCAACTACCTCACAGCGTTGGCGGTGCTGGCGATAGCGGTCGTGCCGCCTCTGATCATCAACTCTCTCACCGTTGATCGAAGGGTCGACGGGCCCGCGATCAGTCAGCTGCTCCCGTTCCTTGTCGTCTTTTTTGTATATCAGATGCTGACGTCTGCCACCGAAGAGGTTGGGTGGCGTGGCTACCTTGTGGCGAAGATGTTGCCCGGTCGAAACTTCTGGGATACGGGTTGGAGCGTCGGCTTCGTTTGGGCTGTCTGGCACTATCCGGTGGTCGTGATGATCTTCGTCGCGCAGGGGATGGTGCCCGCCCAAATTCTCGGCTCGCTGGCAGGGTTCACCATGGGCATTGTGGCAATGTCCATCTTCCACACTTGGTTCTACGAACGTACCAGCAGCGTATTCTTCAACATGTTGATCCATGCTGTCTTCAACACCGTCCCGCTCACCATCGTGTTGCTGTTCGAAGCATCGCCCACGGCGCTCTTGTCGAACCTTGTGCTGTGGGTCGTCGTCTTCTATCTGCGTAAGCGGGAAGGCGTTGGTGCCTGAGGCGTGCCGTGCGCGGTTGGGCAGAGAGAGCCCTGATGGTATGGCAAGCTAGACCCTGTCAGATGCTTGGGTCCTCCATCCGAGACCGTTGACGAGATAGAGCGGCTGGTCGTCCTCGATGGACACAACCAGTTCCTTTGCCCCTATGGAAAGCGAGAGGCCGTCACAGCGTTGCGACACATAATGCCTACGAGAAAACCCCCTGCTAGGCAAGGGGTTTTCTATCGTAGCGGGGGCAGGATTTGAACCTGCGACCTTCGGGTTATGAGTCTGATGAACAGCTCCATTGAACACGGGCTATTCATGAGAAACCCTCAGCATTCCGGCCTGGATAACTCTCAATAAAACTCACCAAGCTTCAGCGATCGCCAATGGTTAGCGGACCAAATACAGACCAAACTATCCAACGATCAGGTCGGCTCGATTCTCGTGAACGAGCCGCCTGGTTCTTCATGCACTATGGAGATCCCCTAGCGGTGGGCGAGATCGTGTTTCGGTCGATGCATCCAAGGCGCACACTCATCAGGAACACGCTGTGCGTTGGTTCCCAGCTGAAAGTTCATTCCCGCTGGAGGGATGCACCCTCGAGTACACACATACTCCAGTATTAAATCACGTCGCGAGGAAGCATGCGGAAACCCTAGAGGCGAAAAGCCAGTTGTGGCTACACCGGCTGTCTGGTTCCCAAGACAGCAATGTGACCCATGTCTCACTCAACGGGCCCGCAGCCCGGGTTCATGTGGGACCACAATGTTGCCGCTCCTCAGCCGGACAGCGTTATCAATTCCGGGTTCCACCATCGACAGCTCCGCTACCAAAACCCCGTCGACACTGACGAAGAGCCAGAATCGATCAGCGTCAGCTCCCGACGTATCCCAATCTTCTACATACACGACCCACTCATAGTTCCCCTCAGCGTCATCCCACTCGGGCTCCTTATAGGTCGCCTTTCCTGCAAAAGAGGCCCAACCGAATGTCTCTTCCGACCCGAGAGCCAAGCCAGCTATCTGGTTGGACTTCAGACGATAGATTCCGTCTTCGGAGTGGCGGATCACAAGCAACGACCCCTGCACCTTGGTGTGTCTCCTGTTGTACTTCATGGTGTACCCGAAGTTGACCAGGTCTCCGTTCCCGTCCAGATAGGTGCCACCCCCCGTGGTGAATCCAAGAGACGGGTCGAACACGACGACGACCCCCTCGGCGGAGCCTTGGTAGTACCCACCGTCGACCACAACGCTCGCTGTATAAATGTTGACATCCACCCCTACGAACTCACACGTAACGGAGAGCTGTGCGCTGTATTCATGGGGCAATACCGACCATTCCGGATCACACGATGTCATTGCGGAACTCCCTGGTCCAATCGGAGTCAAGGTGACCGATACGTCGGCGCGGTTGATGTCGCCTGGCGCAGCAGAGTCCCGCGGCTCATCGGGCGTGAGTTCTTGCACCAGAACCCTCAGAGTGAACGGAAGGCTGGATCCGCTACCTGGTTCGTCTACCTCAACCAGCGCCTCGTTGGTCTCGTCGAAAGCAACCTCAGCAAACTCAGGAGTCACTACAAAGGCAGTTTCCACTGTGTTGTGCCCTAGATCGTCATCAACTACTTCTACCTCTACGAGATAGCTGCCTGCGGGTGCTCCCGCAGTCCCGCCCAAGACCCATGTGCATGCGCTTTGATTAACCGCGCCGGTCGGGACACACCCGGGGCCGGCGGTTAGGACCAATCCGTTTGGCAGGTCAGCCCTCCATGATCCTCCGTCGAGGCTCCACCGGGTAGCAGCACCCAGCACATCCCCCGTCACGTCGGTCGCCATGATGGTCACATCTGCAACAGCATCGCTGTACTGCACCTCCTGAGTTCCGAGGTCTCGAACCACCACGGGAGCGACGTTCGACACCATCAGTTCTTCCTCGTAGCTTGAACTACCGGTGTCATCGTCAACCACGACCAGCCCCACCGTGTAGCCGTCCGCTGAAGTGCCCGAAGGGTCATCGTCGAGGTACCTATGCGTTTCCGAGAAGGCGGAGGTTCCGGACACGTAGCTGAAGTTCTCTGTTGAGCCATCCCCCCAGTTCACCGACAGCACAAAGGTGTCCTCAGTTCCTGGATCAGAAATGTCCCCAGATAACGTAGCGATGCCGTTCTCATTGACATCGTTGAGGGCGAGGTTGAGCAACTCTGGCGGCACATTTCTCACCGTGACCGTCAGCGTATCCGCCGAGCTACCCGTTCCCTCGTCGACCAAGAGAAGCTTCACTTCGAACAGATCAGAAGGCGTCCCGGTGGGGTTGTCGTCGAGGTACTGGTGGGTCTCTGAGAACGTCCGAGTTGCCGCAACATAGGTGAAGACCTGCGGGGCTGAACCGTCGCCCCAATCGACTATCAGCGTCAGACTGTCAGAACCGCCATAGGAAATCCCCCCGGCCAGATTGGTGACTCCGTTCTCATCAACGTCTGTGCCAGTCACACCTGAGAGCACCGGGGCAGCGGGGGCTGGCACAACAGTGATCGTCACCGTGGCAGGCAACGAATCATCAAACCCATCATTCGCCACATACTCAAACGTCACATCCCCATCACCATCCACCGGCGCCAAATACGACAACAACGGCGACACACCAGACAACGACCCAGACCCAGGAGACGACGTCACCACAAACGTCAACGCAGCATCATCCCCATCAGCATCAGAACCAGACAACGTCACATCAACCGACTCACCAGCAGTCACATCCACAGACACATCATGAGCCACCGGCGCAACATTCTCA
>CAXMPE010000098.1:0-3952 GCA_964195245.1 uncultured Verrucomicrobiales bacterium
TCGCTGCGTCTAGTGAATACATCCACGCCGATACCCAACTTCGACAGCACTTCTGCGAGTCGATCTACAACCACGTTCATACCCCCGGCATCGCCAGCACCTGGGGTGACCAAGGGGCAAGTGTGATAACTGATGAATGCAACGTTGGAGATCAAGTCGTCCGCACCTCAAACAGTTTCCGAGCCACCGCACCCAGGCGAATCTTGTAGGTTTCGTCACCCTTGAGAAAGTCGAACACTCGATGTCCCTTGGAACACGAGTCTTCGATGAGACTCGAAATGAGCACCACCCCAGGTGAAGCGTCTCTACGACTCCAATCGAAAGCCGAGTTGTATAGGAATCGACCTTCGCCACCCGAGAAGCCAAATCCGGCAGCCACCAGCGCTCCCTCAGTATCGACTAGACCGTCGATCGACCACCCATCGAGATCCAGCAGGTCAGAGAAATAGGCTGCCATCTTGTCGGTCATGAACTGGCCCTTTTCGTCTCGCGACTGCCGATGCAGGGCAACGAACTCATCGAACTTACTCGACCCGAATGAGTCGACAAGTATCGGACCCACCATCGCCTCGTATCTACGGCGCTTTCGACGTGTCTCATGTCGTTCCTTCTTGCTGAGAAGCATGAGCCACTCCTCGTATCCGTCCGGGAGGGTCAGCACCGCGGCAATATCGTGTTCGCTGATTTCGTGCTGTACACCAGCCGCGCGAAGGGCGTCAGAGAGAGCACGGGCAGCCTCGTCTGGCAACGAGTCCAGTTGCAACGCCGCTCCTTGAGCCATCTCAGTTATCAGTCCCGTACTCGCAGCGCCAGCCGGTGACCGGTAGTCAACAAGATCCCGGTGGCCCACTCCGGTAAGCCCATCGGGTCCGCGCTCTAGAGCAAAGAATGCCTCATCGGTGTCCACCATTATCAGCTCCCCTTGAGACCAGTGGCGATGAACTACCTCAAGGAAACTTCGGGACGCGAACGGACCAATCGCCGAGGCGAGCGGAGTCGGAGCAAGGTCTGGAGTCATAGGGCTGCACTCAGTAAGCATTGGAAACGGACGACATCGACTCTGTCGAGCAAGTGGAGTAATCCTAGTTAGCTAGTCCGGACAATCACTGCGACCTCACAGGCTGAGCATCGGCTCGATCCGTCCCACAGCCGCGCCCCCACCGAGCGTCGGCTCAAGCAGCAAACTTTCAAGTTCAGAGGTAAGCAGGCCTAGGTAGTCCAGCACGCCGACCATGGCAGCTCCCCGTGCCCGGTCGCCACCGTCGGCGACTTTGATACCCACGCCAATCCCTAAGTCACGAAACGCCACACCTAGACAAGCCTCGGCGCCGACCTTCGCAGCTGTGCCCAAAGAAGCATTCAGCACCCCGTCGATCTTTCCTTCGTCGCCAATCAGGACTGGGTAGTCTCGATAGGCATCGTAGATCTCTCCCATTTCATCCCAGGTAGCGAACTTCGCGTACGCTGTTGCCAGCCCTCGTGTCGATGTAGGAATCACTGGTGCACCACAACCGTCAATTCCTGCCGGTCCGAGGTCTTCACCCAGTACATCGCGCAGCATCAGAGCCATCGACTGTTGTAGAGGGTGGTCCGGATCGAGATAGTTCTCGATTGGAAGGTCTGAGGCGACGCAGGCACGCAGCATTGCTGCGTGCTTCCCCGAGCAGTTGTACCAGATGCGGCGAGGAGCCTTCGCTCCCGCTCTTACGTAATCGTCACGGGCCCCAGCGTTTGACGGCCACTCCTCGGGGGTCTGCAGATCGGCGGGCGAGAGTCCTACCTCAGCCAACATCTGCTTGATGATGGCGATGTGCTGAGGCATGGCCGAATGCGAAGAGCCAGCCACTGCCAGTTGTTCGCCCGAGACATCTGCGCCGAAGCGCTGGCTGACAAGGGCTTGAAACGGCTTCGCTGACGACCGTATGAAGTACCCGCTTGAGATGTCACCGTGGGAGGCGAGCAGCGCCCCGTGGCTATCGACAATGGCAACGGAGCCGTCGTGCTCCGCTTCAACTCGGCCGTTTCGGACCACTCTGCCGAGCACCGCTTACTCTGCGTCGGTTTGGTAGCGAGAGGTGACCTCAGCTTGGAGTAACTCATGCACGGCGTGAACCTGATTCCGTTGAACGGTCACGGTCTCCTCAGCAGCCTTCAGCCTGCCCGCAACTTCGGCGAGGCCGTCGTCGTCAAAGGTGGGGAGATGGGTAAGAAAATCATCGCCAAGGACGCGATCTATGGGGCGGTTCCCTTCCTTGGGAATGTCAGGGGCGAATCCACCACGAATGCGATGGTCAGCGTCGCCGCTGGATTCTCCGGCGGAGAGAATCTCTGCGAGCGCCTCCACAATCGAGCGGGACTCTTCTCCACTTCGTCGCTTCATCTCGAAAGCGAGTAGGTCTTGGCGGCCGTGCAGCAGTCGTCGGTAGTACGACAACTCCGTCTCAACCTGCTCCACCGTGTCGCGACGATCCCGAAGGGCGTCCAATTCGAGGGCCCCAAGACCCTCGGTGAAGTCATCAGCTAAGACAATGTCTATGCGGCGTTTGTGTTGTCCATTCATCAGCAGTTTCTCGCTAGTGTCGGATACGGATTGACCCAGCCGTTAACCCAGACGCCGAAGTGATTGTGCGGTGTTCCACCTCTGGCATTACCTGAGTCTCCTACTGTGCCTACTTTGTCCCCGATATTCACACGAGAACCGGTACTAATCCCGGGGGCGATCGAGTCGAGGTGGGCGTAATAGTAGTTGACGCCGTAGTCGGAGTTAACCCAAACCGTAATCCCGCCCAAACCACCGTTCCCAGTGCGGATGGTGCCCTTAGCAACAGCGACGAGGGCAGTCCCCCTTTTAGCAAACATATCAGTGCCTTTGTGCGTGCGTCCGCCCGAGCGGGGGTTTCCCCAATCGTTGGTGAACCAGTGGGACCCAGCAACCGGACAGATGAAGCCTGGAGTCGCAGCTGCTGGAAGACCTCCGGCAGCTCCGGACTTCGCTGCCGCTGCTTTGGCGCGTGCGATCGCCAACTGTTTCTGATACTCCGCTTGAGCTGTCCGGCATGTAGCGCTCAGCTCATTCCTCGCCGCTTCGAACGAAACAAAGGCGTTCTCCAGAGCAATGTTCCTAGCCTCTAGGTCGGCCTCCTGCTCTCTTCTAATCTCGATGATCCCATCCAATTCTTCTCGGCGACGTTCATTGTCAGCCGCAAGGGACTCAAGGCGGTCAATGTCACCCACGTCCTCCTCAGCAACCGTCTGGACCAGCGCTGCGCCGGTAATCGCCTTGTCGATTGAGCCTGAGAGCAGAAAGAGACTCTGGAAGCTGGCACCTTGATTCATGTAGACGTCCAAGGCACGGTTCAGAACACCATCTCGGGTTTCGGCGATGGTTCGCTCGTCATCAATAACGTTCCCTCTCAACGTGACCTCGCTAGCGGTGAGATCTACGACAATGTGGTAAGTCGCGTCCAGTGCTGCAGCGACTGTGTCTCGCCTCACTTCAGCTGCCTCAAACTCCACCTGAGCCGCACGAGAATCAGCGCACGCTGAGTCCACCTCGGCCTTGGTTATCGCCCCAGCAGGCATCGCAATTACCAACAGCATGGCCAGGCTAAGAACCATGGTGGTAACGCGACTCAATCCAGAGTCATCAGAGAAGTGGCGGATGAGCATCATCTCCATTTTACTGACGGAACTGATGTAATACACCAAATGAAAACCTGAACGTAGACCTAGACCTGAACTACCCCCGCCAGGTCCAGGTCCAGGTCCAGGTCTAGGTTCAGCGGGGTTGGTCTAGGTCTAGGTTCAGGTGCAGGTTGGGTTTAGGGGTTATCCTGAGCCGATGCTCAGCGGCAACCCCGAACAACTGATCCAGACGGTCCGCTCCGCGGTAATTGGTCGACGCGCGATGGTGCAGGGCCCGTTCGGGCTGCGACCACTCGTGTACGCGGAC
>CAXMPE010000099.1:0-5833 GCA_964195245.1 uncultured Verrucomicrobiales bacterium
TGCTATCAACAACCCCAACGTTGAGCGGTCTTGCGGCTGCGGTAACTCCTTTTCGTAAAGATGGTGGTTGAACGACCTTTGCTAGCTTCTGCGGCGCCCGCTGTGGGTCCGTATTCGGCGGTTACCGAGGCGCATGGTTTCGTGTTCTTGAGTGGGCAGATGGGTTTTGATCTGGCCACCGGCGAGTTGGACCTTGGAGATGTGGCTACAGAGACAGCGCACATCGTCACCAACATTGCAGCCATGCTTGCTGAGCTGGGATTGTCTTGGGCGAATGTCGCCAAGACCACCATCTTCTTGGCCGACATGGCTGATTTTGGGGTAGTGAACGAGATCTACGGTGCTGCGGTGGGCTCAACGAAGCCGGCTCGGTCCACCGTCCAAGTAGCGGGTTTGCCTCTTGGAGCCAAGGTGGAGATAGAGGTTATCGCAGCTCGATAGAGCGCTGACAACCTCCTTATCCGAAGCGGTAGCCCACGGACCGTACGGTCTTGATCCAAAGGGAGCGTTCCTCGCCGATCTTCACTCGCAATCGACGGACATGAACATCCACGGTCCGTGCGCCCCCGTAGTACTCGTAGCCCCACACTTGGCTGAGTAGCTGTTCTCGGGACCACACCTTCCCAGGACGTTGGACGAAGAAGGCGAGTAGTTGGTACTCCATGAAAGTGAGGTCGAGCACCTCGCCCGCAACAGTGGCTTCGTAGGTTCCCAGGTCGAGGACGAGATCGCTGAATCTGAGTTCGTTGGTGTCTTCGGTCCCGATCAAGTGGCGGAGACGCACCCTGAGTTCCAGTGGGTTGTAGGGAGAAAGCACGAAGTCGGTCGTCCAAGACTCGGGCTCGATTAGTGAGACGGTCTCGGGCGTCGCCGCCAGAATCACTGGTACGGCTCGGGCCGCGAGCTCGGACGCTACTCGTAGGAGACGCGCGGGAGACTTGCCCAGTTCGACGATTACGCCATCGAATTTGGGGTACTCATCGGTGAGGTCCGCTTCCGTTAGGTTTGTCACCTCGAAGCCGGACAGCGCCAAGGCTTCGCTGAGTGATTCACTGAGCTCCCAGGGAAATGCACCTAACGTCATCGTCACAGGATGGGTAGGTAGTTTTCGAGCTCGAACTGGGAGACGTGTTGTTGGTATTCGTCCCACTCCCGTCGCTTGTTCCTGATGAACCAGCCGATCACATGCCCGCCGAGGGCATTGGCTGCCAGGTCCGATGCAGCCAGCTGATCAAGGGCCTCGGCGAGGGTTCGTGGCAGTCGCTGTAAGGAGGCTCGATCAGCAGGAGTCATCTCGAAGACGTTCTCCTTGATCTCTGGCGGTGGTTGCATCCTCTGCTCGATCCCATCGAGCCCGGCCGCAAGGAGGATGGCGAACGCGAGATATGGGTTGCAGGCTGCGTCTGGAGATCGAATCTCCAGTCTCGCACTGGCCTTCTTTCCGCTCTTTATGGTGGGAACGCGCACGAGGGCCGACTGGTTGTTGTGGGCCCAGAACGAATAGATTGGCGCCTCACCCACATCGACCAGACGCTTGTATGAGTTCACCCATTGGTTGGTGATAGCGGTGATCGCCGGAGCGTGATGCAGCAGTCCGGCTACAAATTGTCGGCCAGTCTCAGAGAGACCATCTTCTGAGTAGAACGCGTTCTCCTCGCCTTCGAACAGAGAGAGGTGTAGATGCATCCCCGAGCCAGGGCTCTTGTCGAGCGGTTTGGGCATGAAGGTCGCGTACTTCCCTTCTGACAGCGCGATCTCCTTGGTCGCCAGTCGGAAGGTCATGACGTTGTCTGCCATGGTGAGTGCGTCGTCGTACCGGAGGATGATCTCGTGCTGCGATGGGCCGTCCTCATGGTGAGACGACTCCACTGGGATTCCCAAGGTCTCTAAACGCTCGATGAGGCTCCTACGGTGTCCCTGAGTGGCATCCTGCGCCGTGAGGTCGAAGTAGCCGCCGCGGTCGAGAGGGCGTGGGGTAGGTGAGTCGTCTTCAAAGAAGTAGTACTCGATCTCGGGACCGACGTAGAAACGGTACCCAGAAGCTTTGGCCCTCTCCATCACCGAGCGGAGTACCTGTCGGGGATCGCCTTCGAAAGAGTCCCCGTTGGGGCGCCTGATGTCGCAGAACATTCGGGCGGCCTCTTGGCCTGGACGCCACGGCAGGATCTGGAAAGTGGATGGGTCGGGATGAGCCACCATGTCGGCTTCTTGGACTCGGGCGTATCCGTCGATTGAAGATCCGTCGAAGGTCATCCCCTCGGCGAACGCTGCCTCTAACTCAGCGGGGTTAATGGCGACTGACTTCAAGAATCCCTGGACGTCAGTGAACCACAGTCGAATGAAACGCACACCGCGTTTCGCGACTTGGCTGAGAACGTATTCCGCTTGTTTGTCCATACGTCTAAACGGTAGCGGTGCTTTTTGGTCCCAGATCCAGATCGAAGGCTTCGAAACAAAGATTTCACAATTGGGAAACCCTGAGGACATGGAGGAGGCGCAGTATTGTTGAGACAAATCCGCCGCGCCCAGCGGCATCGCTAAGGAGTTCCAAAAATGGCTATTCAGGTTGAGTACTTGTGGGTAGATGGCACCGAGCCAACTGCGATCTTGCGTTCGAAAACAAAGATCCTGCCGGGACCTGTGAAGGATCTCGCCGAGGTGCCGATTTGGGGCTTCGACGGGTCCTCCACCAACCAGGCCGAGGGGCATTCGTCAGACTGTGTTTTGCGACCGGTCTTCATGATCCCAGACCCGATTCGAGGTGGCGATAACCTGATTGTTCTGAACGAAGTGCTCGACACTGACATGACTCCGCATCCGTCCAACACCAGAGCTCAGTTGGTTGAAACCGCAGCCATGTACGCCCACCACGAGTCGTGGTTTGGTATCGAGCTGGAGTACACGTTTATGAAGGACGGTCGGCCCTACGGTTGGCCAGCTGGCGGGTTCCCTGCTCCTCAGGGCGGTTACTACTGCGGAGTTGGGTCCGATGAGATTTGGGGCCGGGCGATCGTCGAAGCGCACACGCAACTACTGCTTGATGCCGGTATCTCTATCAGCGGTACCAACGCTGAGGTGATGATGGGTCAGTGGGAGTACCAGATTGGGCCGCTCGGACCGCTCGACGTCGCTGATCAACTCTGGGTGTCGCGCTGGCTGCTGTATCGCATCGCTGAAGACTTCGATGTAACGGCAACGTTGCATCCCAAGCCGGTTCGAGGAGACTGGAACGGAGCTGGGGCACATACCAACTTCTCGACGAAGGCCATGCGTGAGGGATACGACGCCATCATTGCCGGGTGTGAAGCCTTGGCCCCACGGAGAGCTGAGCATATTGCCGTCTATGGAGCAGGGATCAAGCAGCGCCTTACGGGCGAGCACGAGACCGCTCCAGTCTCGAAGTACTCCTACGGAGTGTCTGATCGTGGAGCATCGGTTCGAATCCCTTGGCAGGTAGAGGTAGATCAAAAAGGTTATCTCGAAGATCGCCGACCGAACGCCAACATGGACCCGTACAAGGTGGCCCACATCATGGTGGAGACCATCTGCGGAACCGCAGACGGAGACCTGTAAGCCCTAGACAAGGCCTTGTCGGGGACCCTGAGCCCTGGGTTGGTAGTGCGAACTAGGACTAGAACTAAGACTAAAACAGCCATGAAGCCCAGGCAGTGAGGCCCTCTTAGGCGGCGAACCCTAGCTTCTGCGTTCTAGTTCTAGTTCTAGTTCTAGTTACTCTTCTGGGGATGCGCTCAGGAATCTTGTTTGGTGTTTCCGGATATGTGTTCTGGGGGCTAACTCCTATCTTTTGGAAGCTGTTGTCTGAGGTGCCCGCTGAACAGCAGGTGGCTCTTCGAATCATGTTCGCGTTGCCCGTGTTGCTCGTCGTGCTGCGGTTCAGAGGCAAGTCGCTTCCGCGGTTAAAGCCCAAGACGATCGGCCTTCTTGTTCTCGGCAGCGTGTTTCTGTTCGCCAACTGGTGGATGTTTGTTTGGGCGATCAGCGTTGATCGAATAGTGGATACGTCGCTGGCCTATTACATCAACCCTTTGATCAGCGTCCTTTTCGGAGTGTTACTCCTCGGAGAGCGTATGCGCAGACTGCAGTGGATCGCGGTGGGCCTAGCGGCTGTTGGTGTGGCCTACCTTACGATCACGTTGGGGGTTGTCCCATGGCTGTCACTTGCCATGGCGGCTTCGTTTGGCCTGTACGGGCTGTTCAAGAAGATCACACCCGAGGCGGACGCCTTCCACGGCCTTGCTATTGAAACGTCTTGGCTAGCGGTGGGATCGTTCGGGATGATTGTCTGGTGGAATATGCAAGGGGTCGCGGTGTTCCCTGCTGCTGACATCACCAACAATCTGCTGATGGTTCTCACGGGGGTCGTCACAGTGATCCCGCTGTCGCTCTTTGGGCGAGCAGCTCACCTGATTCCGTTAAGTACGCTCGGAGTTCTGCAATACCTTGCGCCGACCATCAGCCTTCTGGTGGGTGTCTTCCTTTACAGCGAGCAACTCGCGGGGGATCGACTCATTGGCTTCATATTGGTGTGGGTGGCGCTTGCAGTGTTCGCCTATGACTCGGGGAAGTTATTGAAAGCGACTTAGAAGATCTCAGGACACCAAGCAGCGATGTGCCAACCGAACATGAGATCCATTTTGGCGATGGCTGATTTCGTCCCTGTGGCTTCCCCCGCGGAGGCCATGGCAAAGGCGCTGTGGCTGCCTAGGTAGAGCGATCCGAGACCCCCGGGAGTGATGGTGACGTCAGGTGAAGCTTCCGTCGATGCACATTCAGCGGCGCCGTCTTCGCCCACGCTGAGCACCCAGGTTCCAGAATTCCACGGGCAATACTCGTCAACCATCGCGAACGTGATTGTTCCCGAAGCACGATAGGTGCGAGCGGCGAGGGCTGCAGGAACATCAAGGAGCTTTATCCAGATCGAGTCATCTACCGCCTTTGGCTTCATGGCCCGTGGGTTGACTAGCCAACCGCGGAGGGGATCATAGGATGGTCGCAGGCCCGCCTTGATCACTTCGGTGAGGTCGACTTCGAACAAGTACTGCCACATCGCTTTTTCGGCGGCGGCGTCGATTCCTACCAATTCGACGAGGCTGAGTTCGCTATTCATGCCTGCAGCCTTGGTGCGGTAGATGGCGTAGGCGACCCCCTCCCCGTCCCTCTCAAGGAGAGCTATCCGTCTTGCGGGTCGACCCTGCCTCCGCTCCGGATCATCGGCAATGAATCGAGTGTGCCACCACTGAGCGGATCGATTGTTCGACCCAGGAACACCCTCAAGCGCTGATTCGTAGATGGTAGGCAGAGACTGCTTTGCCTCTGTTTCGTCTAGGAAACGTACCGCGCCCCTGATGTCGGGTGCGTCGTGCATGATTGCTGACGCCTTGGCTAACTCCCACCCAATCTCGTAAGCAGCTGGCCCAAAGCCGTAGCGACCGTAGATGGCCGGCTCCGAAGCCCAAAGAGAAGCTACAAGCTCACCGCGGTCCTTCGCTGCCACGAGGTCTCGCTTCATGAATTCGGTGAGAATTCCCCGCCTGCGGTGGGTAGGGAGCACGGTGACGATAGTGACTCCTGAGGTCCGGACTGAACCGCCCGGGACTTGCATTTCAAGAGGAAAAGCACCGTATGTGGCAACGAGACTGTCCTCGTCGAAGGCCGCTAGCAGCCGATCAGGCCCGATCAGCGAATCGAGGAGTTCGTTATAGAACGGGCTCGGCTCGAAACTGAACGTGGCTCCCATGGTTGCCATGAAAGCCTCGTGTTCCTCCGGGAGGGGAACCCTGATCTCCATGTCTAGCCGTTTGCGATAGTGATC
>CAXMPE010000100.1:0-7052 GCA_964195245.1 uncultured Verrucomicrobiales bacterium
CGTCTCGGTTTGGAGCGCAACCACATCGTCGACAATGTCGTCTGCGGTGAGCGGCACGGCGACGGGCTCGGCTTCCTCAACAGCAGCCGGCGGAATAATCCTTATGCCAGCAGCCCATTCCGGTTCCGGGGAAGCTTCCGCTGCGGGTGGTTCTTGGATCTCGCGCAGCGTTGACTGCTTCTCCTCAATGTCACTCTCGAGCCGGCCAACCGTCTGTCTGACAGATTCCAACTCAGCCAGCAGCTCTTCCTTCCGGACTTCCAGAGCCCTGGCACGTTGCTGCGAAGCCGCCTCGGCTGCTTTTGCCACATCGAGCATCTCATCTCGCCGAAGGCCAGCAGCTTGAAGGGTCTGATCTCGTTCAAGGTTGGCTCTGCCTATGACCTCTTCCGCCTCACGCCTTGCTGCGGATACCACTCGGTGTGCCTCACGCTCGCTCTCGGCCTGACGCTGCCTTGCTGCGTCCTTCGAAGCTGTCAACGTCTCTTCTGAAGCCTTCGCTGCGTCTTCTAGGGTCTTCTGGCTCTCTTCCCACGCACTCGCCCGCAGCGCCTCAGAGGCCGACACGGCATCGGCGGCGAGTTGGGTGGTCTCGGCGTCTGTCGCCCGAGTCAGCGCAGCAGATTCAGAAGCAGCCCGGTCGCGCATGGAAGTCGCCGCTGCGTCGGCGTCACTCAGCAGCTTCGAAATGTTCTTGCCCACCTCTTCGTAGGCAGGAGGATTACCTTCTAGCGACGACAATTGCGCTGACAACTGGCCTCGCTTTTCCTTTAGTTCCTCAACCTCTGCGGCGAGTTTGGCGATAGCGGCATCAACCTCAGGTTTGGAGTACCCAAACAAGGACGAGCTAAACGGGGAGGACGAGGTGTCGGCCATATCGGCACGATACCGAACTGCCAGCTATGTAGTCGGATCTAGGACGGGCCTAGGCGCCAGAACCAGCCAAGTAGTCAAGGGCGTCTTGCAGGGTCTCCACCCTCACCAGCTCCACCGAGCCTGCGTCCACCTCAATGGCCTCATCCCAGTTGCCAGCGGGAACGAAAATGACCTCAGCGCCTTCGGCAACAGCGGCAAAGATCTTCTGCTGAATGCCCCCGATAGGACCAACATTGCCGGCTGAATCTATGGTCCCTGTCCCAGCAACCGCTCGCCCTCCGATGACGTCCTCTTCGCTGAGCAGGTCCACCAGAGTGAGGGTGTACATCAACCCAGCAGACGGCCCGCCCACGTTGGATGTGTCAATGTCAATACCCACGGGGTCAACAAAGTTCCAGTTGTAGGTAGTCGCGAGAAATCCAACCATTGGCCTATCGGCGAAGGTTGTGTGCTGCACCAACTCAACCTGCACGGTGATCAACTCGTCAGAATCCCCTCGCAGGAGTTTGATCTCGAGAACGTCACCAACTTCGTAGCTTGAGATCACTCCAATCGCGTCTGCGTTGATGGGAGTCACCACACCGTTGATTTCCTTGATCACGTCGCCCGTCTCAAGCACACCCATGGCGCCGGTGTCTTCAAGCACGCCGCCAACAAATACACCTTCGCCCTTGATTTCGAGATCATGACCTAATTGGGTGAGGGCCACGTAAATGGCGAGACTCTTGGACTCTTCCATGGCTTGAATGCCTCGGAGCGACAGCTCCTCAGGCGTGACCCCAGTCGGCCGCACTCGTTCTTGCTTCACAAGCACAACCTCTTCTTGCAGAAACGAGAGGCCAGCCTCCAGCGCGTTCACCTCATGCAGAATCACCGTGAGCATGAAAGTCTCTCCGTTGAGCGGATCTCCGTCAGGAACGCTGATCAGCTCGTCGATTTCATAGACGGGGCCGGGCTCAAATGCGTAGTAAGGCACGTCGGTAGCCGCAGCGGTAACTCCAGCACCGAGAACAACAGTCCCAAAGCCGAGCGTCACAAATACCCATCGAGGAATCCACTTCATCCGAGAAGCCTATCTCCGGCCTGCGCGTATCGAGGCGGTTTGGTCTGGGACAGCAAAAGACGACTAGGACTAAAACTAAGATAGCCCCCAGCCCAACTCCTCCGTCTTGAAGCCAAGCGACATTGTCACGCTCTAGGCTTGGCTTATGGAACTCATACTTGCGGAAACTCTTATCCCTGGGCGGGGCGAGCCTATCTCTAACGGTGCTGTTGTACTGGACGGAGCCAGGATCACTTATGTCGGGCCCGCCGCTGGCGCGCCCTCAGCGGGATCGGACGACACTGTTTCAGAAGTCCCAGCGGTGATGCCTGGTATGTGGGACGCCCACGGGCACTTTGCGGGCATCACCCTGGCAGATATTGGGAGCGAAAGGTTCGTCGATCCTGTGGTGGCAGCAGCCCGCTCCGTGGCCGACGCTGGAGGATTGCTGGACGGGGGAATCACGAGCGTCAGAGAGCTTGGTGGTCTCGGCATCTCCTTAGCCTCAAATGTGACGGAAGGAACCGTTCGAGGCCCTCGGATCTATGCTGCCGGTGCGAGCCTTTCGACAACTGGCGGGCATGGAGATGCCCATAGCTTCCCTCTAGATGTCGCACAACGCTTGATCGAAATAGCCGGGTTCAGCACGCTCGCTGATGGTGTCCCGGCAGTACTCAAAGCGGTTCGTTCGAATCTCCGCAGGAACGCCAAGGTGATCAAGGTTCACGCTTCAGGGGGCGTGATGTCTGAAGTAGACGATCCAATGCATCAACAGTTCTCCAGGAAGGAACTGAAGGCAATCGTCAAGGAAGCTGCCCGAGCTGAACGCGTAGTCGCCGCCCACTGTCATGGGAAAGCCGGGATCATGGCAGCGCTCAAAGCAGGCTGTCACACCATTGAACATGGAACCTACCTAGACGAAGAGGCAGCCGACCTAATGGTTGAGAAGGGGGCGATGCTTGTGCCCACACGGTTTGTTCTCGAGGCTCTACTAGGGCAAAAGGATGCACTTCCGGCCTACGTATACGAGAAGGGACAGTTGGTTGCCGCCGTTCAAGACGATGCAATGCGAATAGCGAAGGAGAAGGGGGTCAGGATCGCTGCAGGATGCGACATATTCGTATCGGGCACTATGTACGGCGAGAACAGCATGGAGATCCAACACCTGATCAACGCCGGGTTCTCTGACCTTGAAGCCATCGAGGCAGCCACCGCCAACGGCCCCTACACCCTCGGCCCCCAAGCACCGCTGTCAGGCCAACTCAAGGCCGGATACGACGCCGACGTGGTGGCCTTCGACGCGAACCCACTGGAGGACCGCTCAGTCTGGGGTAAGCCAGACCGAGTGACCCACGTGTGGCAAGCAGGCCGGAGCGTCAAGAACCCCTGACGCCCAGCCACACAGCATCACCGTCAGCTAGACCGAACCCCCCACGCTCATGCAAGCGCATACGCGTCGCTTTGGGGCACAGGGGGAGATAGGCGGTTCTCTCGGGCTGCCCCATCCGAGCTCCTTCGGAGCCCACCTTCCCCGTAAACGGGTAAGGAAGCGCGATAGAGACCTCTTCAGAGCGCAGCCACCTCTCCCTGCGCGGGAGTGATGGCTGCGCTGGTTAGCTCTAGCTCTAGCTCTAGCTTCTACTTGACGATATTCCTTGGAGCGAAGCTCATCTGGAAGGCGTCTTTGTACTCCGACGGGCCTATGTTCTCGATCTTGCCTCGGCCCAACTTGAAGTTGTAGCGAAGGTTGAGCGGCTGCAATGTTGTGTCTGCTGGCACCACGTTGTTTGCCGGTTGTCCTGGGAAGTTGAAGTACGTGTACAACACACCATCAGGGACCGCATCGGTGACGTACGCCACAGCCGTGAACTCGGCGCTGGTTAGCTCGCCAAGTTGGTTCACCACTGTGTCACTGTATGTCCGAATCCAGTCTCCTGACTCAATCCCGTTGGAGCTGGCATCTGCAGGAGACACTTCTAGGAAGTTCACCGGCCACCGCTCAACGTGATAGCCCATCCTCAACTGATCGCCAAGGTTGTTCCAGAGGGCGTTCACCCTGCCGTTTAGGACCGTGTACTCCCCCGGACCGGCACGCAAGATGTCCATACGAGCGTCAACAGCGTCCCAGTCTGGCAACACGAAGTTGGCCTTGCCTGAGTCGGTCTTGAACTTCATGTCCCCATGAAGTCTGATAGTTCCCTTGAGGTCATCTCCGTCTCGGACGATTGGGCACTGGATTCCGCTGGCCTCTGAGTAACTGTTGTCAGCCGCTCGTTTGTCTGAGTAGGTCTTCAGCAGGTCGTGAGCTCGCACTCCGTCTTCCTGAGCTTTGATCACCAACTCGTTGTAGGCCTTGCGACCACCCGACTTAGGACCGGCCTCTTCAAAGACCTCGTTGCTGTCAGCCCAGTCGAACCCGTCGAAGCCCATGCGCTGGGCGATCATTGCTGCGATCTTCCAGTCCGGTGTTGCTTCGCCTGGTGCGTCTGCCACCTTCTCGTAGAGGAAGAGCCTGCGCTCTGCACTCATTCGAGCCGTAGTCTCCTCGCCCCAACCAGCAGCCGGCAGAACAAGGTCTGCAAACTCGGTTGTTGCGTTTGGATACAGCTCTTGGTGCACCACAACGGTTCCACCGGCGTCCACCTTGGCGTTGAGCGCCGCAATGGCCATCGCTGGACTCGTGGAAGTCACTTCAGGTCCGGTGTTCTTGTTGAGCTCCTTGAGCTTGGCCCGGATACTCTCCGAGGCAGCGCTTGCGCCAACCCAGTTGGTCCCAATCACCCACATGAAGCGCGTGTTGCCCTCCATGAAGTAGCGATCCTGATCCATCTCGAGCTTGTGACCCTCGAACTCGTGCGGGCTCTTGTCTATTGGGTACGAGCCACCCTTCATGCCACCACGCTGATGACCGCCGAGGCGAGACGTGTTTTGTCCCGGACGCCCAGCAGCGCCGAGCAGAAGCCCCAGACTGCCAATGGCAGCGGTGTTCTCGTAGTTGTGCGACCAGTACAGACCCTTTTCAAAGCGGACGCTCGTCTTCTTCCTCGTCCCATCACCGTTGGGCTTTGCCAACATCTCAGCAGCCTGACGGATCTTGGCCGCAGGCACCTTGGTGATGGCTTCAGCACCCTCTGGTGTGAACTCATCCTTGGACATGAGGTACGCCTTGTACTCGTCGAAGGACTGGCCGAACCTCACACGACGCCACTTACCCTCGGCATCGATCTCTGCCCGGCTGGCCATGTACGTTGAAATGAACTCCGTGTCTTCCCAGCCCTGCTCGATCACTTCACGAGCAATGGCGTTCATCAACGCAGTATCAGTTCCGGGCTGCACCTGAAGGTGGAGACCACCGTTCTCCTCTGCATACCGAGCGGTGAATCCCTTTCGAGGATTGATATCCACGATCGGTGTGCGCCGCATCCACTGAGTGAAACGCACGGTCTTGGTCTCATACGGATCGGTGCCCACTAGGAGCAGAACGTCAGCCTCTTGGTCGTCGATGTACGCAGAGTTGAAAGCGTCCACGCCACAATCAGACAGCCCAGGGGTATCGTCGCCTTCGGCAGGAGCGTGATGAGGCGCCCAGTTGGGAGTCCCAATAGCGCCCAGCGACAGCTTGCTGATGGCGTAGGTGTTCTCAAAGTACTGGTATGAGTAGACCTTGGTACCCCAGGCCATCTCTGTGTGGTTCTCGATGACATGCTCCGAAACACGGGCGAAGATCTCCAGCGCAGCATCCCACGAGATTGGCTGCAAGAGCCCGCGCACACGCAGAAGCGGTGTGGTTAGACGGTCCTTGGTTGGCGTTCCTGGGTTGTAGAGCTTGCGAGCGAGGACTCCACCTCGAATGCTGTGCTCACCCCCCACGTTCATCACATCGGCATCAGGATCAGGCTGGACGATCACATTGACCTGCCTGCCCTCATGCATCACAACATTGTGCATGTTGGGTGACACCCATTGGCCGATGCCCACCGGCACGCTTACACCTAGAGCGTTCTCAGAGGCATCAGGGCCTCCCTCGCTGCCTACCGGCCAGCGAATGACCCGGTACCGACAGGCGACGGGACAGAACTCGCAGGCTGTATGAAATACTTCTGCGTCTACGGGCGGGAGCGGGACTGTTGTTTGTGTGTCAGTGCTCATAGCGATACCTCCACTGCGGTTCCATCTCGTAGGTTGTCTCGGTAGCCGTACACCAGTCCGAGTACTCCCTCGGCGTAGATGTCGTCGCCGTCAATCACGAGGGCGATCTGCGGCAGGTTCTGAGTGCCTTGGCCGAGAACGCTTTGACCCCCAACGCAGGCATCGAATGTGCTCAGGTGGCCCGGGCAGGGACCCCAGATGCATTCATCCTTCTTAAACGTTCCGCCGAGCGGGAACCCCATGTGGGTGCACTTGGTGCTGAAAGCAACAATGTCAGCATCGTCTCCGAGACCGAACTTGGCAGGCTTGCCGAGCTTCACCAGCTCAGCGGTTTGTCCCTCCAGTGGGTAGCTGAACGGAACCGGAATACCTTCTTCAAGAGCACTCACCGACCCAACCTTGACCCGCGGGTAGAAGACCAGCGCCTCAACGGCACCAGTTACCGGATCCGGAGCAGGACCAGCAGTGGTTGGCGTTGGCTGATCGATGACCTGGACATTGCCATCGGCGTCTTCATGCCCAACCGCAAAGCCGAACAAACCGGCACCGAAGCCGATGAACCCACCGACTGTGGCACCACCAAGCGCCATCAGCGATACCCCTAGAAAGTCACGACGGTCGAGGCCCTTGTCCTCGCCAGCACCCTCAGCTTGGGCTTCTGCCATCTTGCTGGCGTACTCCTCCGCGCGCTCTTCAGGTGTCGGTATTCCGGTGTCGTCTGCCATGCCCGTTCCAATTCTATAGTCGGCTACTAAGGAACTATAACCGGTCCGAAAGTGGTCTACAAACTTATCCGAGGAAGAGCGAACTAGGACTAGAACTAGAACAAAAAACTAGAGCCAACCCCCTTCCCACATCTAGGCGGGGCATCACGCTTCCTTACCCGATTTCGGGGAAGGTGCCCCGTAGGGGCGGATGGGGCAGCCCTAGAGAACCAGCAATCTCGAGGGGCTACCGGAGCTAGGGGATCCAGCTTCGCTGAACC